>JBGSMI010000395.1:0-2258 GCA_041740215.1 Ferruginibacter sp. | reverse complement strand
ATTGGTGCTGGTATAATAGGCTCAGGCGCAATTGAATCTGCCCACAGAACCGTTATACAAAAAAGGATGAAATTATCGGGGCAACGATGGAGTGAAGATGGTGCACGAAACATGTTAAGGTTACGAACTGGCAATATGAATAGACAATGGGATAAAGTTATACAATTAACAAAAAATAATTTTAAAAAGGCTGCTTAGTTTGCGAAAATTTGAAATGCACCCGAATGGTTTACTATTAATTACTTCATCAAGGATACCATTGAACTTAATTTTTTCTTGTTTGTGCTTTTTTTGTTCATTTTTTGTTTTAGAAATAGTGTCAAGATATAGCTTAATATATTTATTCTTTTTAGAAGCCTTTTTAAGTTCTTCATTAACCTTTACCTCAGGGTTTTCTTCTTGGAAATACCTAACAATACTATCGTCTTGCCAATCATCAGGATTTTGTTCAATATATTTTCCAAACTTTTCTGCAATAAAGAAAAGACCTTGAAGTCCGTCAAGTTCTAAGATTTCAGAGTAGCCAACCCAATCAGAATGGTCAATAGGGTGATTTAAAAACCTGTCATAAATTGCTTCTCTTGCCTCGTTGTCTCCATTTTTCGCATAGATTTTTGCAAGGTCAAATAAATGCGTCAAATTCCACGTTTGATTTTGTTCCGTTGCCAAACCTTGTAAAACTTCTTTTCGGATTTTGTCTTTCTGCTTAGAAATTGAAATTATGTCAAAAATATATTTTGCTCTGCTTCCTTCGCTTTGTCCATCGTAAGCAAATATGTTTAAAACACCTTTAATAATTTGAGTTGAAAAGTCAATGTTAGGATTTTCTCTCACAATCAAATACGCTTCGCCTGTTCCACGTTTCAATGAATTTAAAAATTGTTGCTTAATGTTAGTGGTGTCGCTCATAAAATGGCAGGTAACGTTGAGTATTTGCGAAGGCAGGGAATTCAATGCTCGTCTGCCCGGTACAAATGCCCAATTTGAAACATAAAGTTGAAGTTATGAACTAAAGCTGAAAATTGAACGTCGAGCCCGAACCGCTGATGATGCTTGCACATGGCTGATTTTACATTGTCCAGCCCTGCTTTTGCAAATATTTTTGTTAGCAGACGTTTTGGTCTATTACTGTGGAGTACATGTGCTTGATAATCTATTACCGAAAGAATCAACAAAAATATGTGATGCACCATCTGGGCCACAATAAGTTTCAGGTGGCGGAATAGTTCCATTAGGCCCAACTCCAAATGTACAATGATAACACTGAGAAGATTTTTTACACGACATGAGGAAAGCTGTAATCAGGACAACTAAAATAATTTTCTTCATAATTTAAGATGCAATTTTATAAACACTTTTAAGATAAATTTTAGTTTTTCAGTATTAATTCTTGTCACCAGTTAGAGTCTGTCCTAAATGTCGGCTAACGAAAGGGCTTGCTGCGCTGGAAGTTATGTTCGTCCAGCCCGGACCTGAAGCCCAATAAAATTGCTGATGATGAAGTTAAGAACAAAAGCTCAATAGAATTACGTCTGACCAAACCTCCGCTGATAGCTAACAAAAAGATGAGGATTTATTCGTCAGCCAGCCTTGCAGCAAACCCCCTATTGAACCAACACCTACGGTGAAAGTGACCGATTCCAAAAAGTACTATCTTTCCTTTTCATTTAAAACTTTAAATTATGAAAAAACAACGAGTATAGTAAAGTAACGCTTTCTTTGCCAGCGCAAGAAGCCCTTCAAAAATTGAACGCAGTGCTCACTGCCAAACATTATTCGCCACGCACACTGCTCAATTACACCGGGGAGATGCGTTTTATCTTTGCGCATTATGTCGATCTGATGCCAGAGTCGATCGTAAGTAAAGACATCATCGCCTACATTAATTTTATTGTAAAAGAACATCAGGTTGGTCGGGCAAAATGTCATCAGGTAGCACAGTCCTGTAGTTTCTTTTTTAAACATGTAATGCCGTTTCCTTTTGTTATCCCATTACAGTTTTATCCCCGCAAAGAAAATAAACTACCGCAGGTATTTAGCAAAGAGCAGGTAAAGCAATTGCTTTCGGTAGTCACCAATTACAAACACCGGATGATGATCTCGCTTTTTTACGGCATTGGTCTTCGGATGAATGAACTGGTAAATTTAAAAATGTGCAACATCGATAGCAAGGCTTTTCAGATAAAAGTAACCGGTAAAGGAAACAAAGATCGCTTTACGCTTTTACCCATGCAATTGCTGGAAGACTTAAGAAAATA
>JBGSMI010000393.1:0-13113 GCA_041740215.1 Ferruginibacter sp. | reverse complement strand
AAAAATGGCTGCCAACCACGGCAGCCATTACCCTTAAAACCCAACAATGAAAACTGTCTTATAGCTTTGAAGCCAGCCTGAATTTATTAATCCCTTCTTCCAAAAATTGATTGTACAAATTTACATCGGAGGAATATCCTTCTGATATGGATAATGTATTACCACTGGTATCCAGCAACACATAATAGGGTTGAGAATTAATATTGAATTTTGAAGCCTGCAAATAACTCCACTTACTGCCAATCGTTTTTATATTATAGGTTTTATCGCCCAATATCTTTGTTGTTTGCTCTGCATTGGGTAATGCCCTTTTATCATCAACATAAAGCGAAATGAGTACCACATCATTTCTAAGTTTGGCATCTATCTGCGGATCAGTCCAAACCAGGTTTTCCATTTTACGGCAGTTTACACATGCCCATCCTGTAAAATCGAGTAGCACAGGTTTGTTTACTTTTCTGGCATAAGTTAAGCCTTCATCGTAATCATGAAAACAGTTCAGTCCATTGGGACAATGTTCATTATTTATTGAAACTGTTTGAGAAGATGAAGTGTTTAAAGCAACATTATTATGTTTCCATTCAGAATAGAAATCTGGTGGAGGAAAACCGCTAATCAATTTTAATGGTGCTCCCCATAACCCCGGAACAAGGTATAGAGCAAAGGAAAAAACTACGATAACAAGCGATAGCCTTGGAACTGATAATACTTTTACATCATTGTCATAAGCTATTTTTATTTTACCCAACAGGTAAAATCCCCATAAAGCAAAAATGACTATCCAAAGCACAAGAAACAATTCCCTTGTAAGAATATTTGCCTGAACTACCAGGTCTGCATTAGATAAAAACTTTAATGCCAGCGCCAGTTCAAGGAAACCTAAACTTACTTTTACATCATTGAGCCAATTGCCGGATTTTGGCAATGAATTTAACCATCCGGGAAATGCGGCGAATAAACCAAATGGTAAAGCCAGTGCTGAAGAAAAGCCAATCATTCCCCATAAAGGCCCACCAATACTTCCTGTTGCAGCCGATTCAAACAGTAGTGTTCCTACTATTGGGCCTGTGCAGGAAAAGGAAACCAATGATAAAGTGAACGCCATAAAGAAAATACCAATCAACCCGCCTTTGCCTGATTGCTTATCTACTTTATTTACAAAAGAAGAGGGCAATGTAATTTCAAATGCACCGAAAAAAGAAGCGGCGAATACCAGCAACAAAACAAAAAAGATAAGATTGAACCACAAATTGGTGGATAAAGAGTTGAGCGCATCAATGCCGAATATTTTAGAAACACCAAAACCCAATAGTACATAAATAACAATGATAGACAGTGCATAAGTAAATGCATTGCGTATGCCCTGGGCCCTTGTCTTGCTCCTTTTGGTAAAGAAACTCACCGTCATAGGAATCATTGGAAATACACAGGGGGTAAGCAAGGCAGCTAACCCTGCCAGGAAACCGGCAATAAAAATATAGAGAAAGGAATGTTGGCTGATTGATTTTTGTTTTATCGGTACATTGATCGCTTTTACTGTTGCAGCATCATTATTCGAAAACGTAATCTGGGAAAGAACCGGAACATTTATTGAAAATGTTTTTTCTTCAGGCGGCAGGCATACTTCATCGGTACACAGCATGTACGATACCATTCCTTTAAGAATAAATGCAGATGTATCTGCAACATCAATTATTTTTTTAAATACCGCCAGCTTTGGATAATATCGAAGCGTAATATTAAAGTTGCTGTCAAATTTTTCAATCAGTTTACCAGACTCTGTTGTTTCGGAGGATACTTTAAATGAATTGGCTGGCTCGATAGTCACGATTGTTTTCTGTGGACCTCCCTCCGCCATTTCTGACGAATAAATATGCCATCCGGAATCAAGTGATACTGTAAGCAGCACCTGTAGTTTTTTATTAGAAATTTTTTCTACCGAATAATTCCATTTTGCATGGTCTTGTACCTGTGCATAGGTACTAGTTACCCCTGTGATAAAAGAAAGAAATACTAAAAGATGTTTCATGTGTTTATATTCATTGATTTGGGTCACATGCAATTCGCCTGTAAACATTGAGAGATAGTATCACCTTCTGTTATGGCTCATTTCATTGATTATTAAAATGAGAATTGAATAAATGGAAAGTGAACATTAAATTCCGGCCAACGCATCGGCAATAGCCTTTTCCATTTCGGGTAAAGAAGAGGAAACATATAAACGCTTTAAAATGCTGCCGGTAGCGGGATTTATGATAGTTACTAAACCGGTGGCTTGTTCTTTTAAAGAAATATCATACACACCGGCAGCCTGGAGTACTGGCTTTGATTTTGCCTTTGTCCTTCTGTTGGTAACATCATTTATTACAACTGCCACCTCTTTTGAATTGGAATAGGCTGGCAGCAATTCGTTTTTTATTTTGCCTTCATTGGCACGGCATGTTGGGCACCAGTTGGCCCTGGTAATTATTACTACTAACTTTTTATTGGTTTGAGAAAATACTACCGGGATGGTTAAAAGCGATAATGTAAGGAACAGAAATATTCTTTTCATGTGTTGGTTTTATCACTAATGACGAAGACTTTTCAAATTACTTACAACCTATTTTTCCTCATAACATTTTATTAAATAAAAATAATTTTTCATGAACCTGAATTTTGTAAGGTTAAAGACATTGCTACGTCCTTAGCCGTATAAGACAAATAACTTATAAACGTTTATGTGTACAGTTTCATTTATTCCTACAAAAAAAGGGGTGATACTTACCTCGAACAGGGATGAGCATATTAGCAGGGGAACAGCATTATATCCCGAATTTTATCAATTGAACGGTAAAAGATTAGCCTATCCCAAAGACAGTAAAGCCGGTGGTACCTGGTTTATCAGCAATGAAAAGGGTGATGTAGGGGTCTTGTTAAACGGTGCATTTAAAAAACATATTCCATTGCCTCCATATCGTAAAAGCCGTGGGTTTGTGTTGCCGGAACTATTTCAATCTGGCTCAGCTTTTGAAACATTAAAGGAATACGAACTTGCTGGCATAGAAAATTTCACCATTATTTTATGGGAGCAGCAGCAACTAAGAGAAATAAAATGGGATGG
Organism: Ferruginibacter sp.; assembly: GCA_041740215.1. Classification (GTDB taxonomy): domain Bacteria; phylum Bacteroidota; class Bacteroidia; order Chitinophagales; family Chitinophagaceae; genus Ferruginibacter. The sequence goes on along the minus strand of JBGSMI010000393.1, from coordinate 10,010 downwards.
CACAAACCTATATGTACAAAACCATAATCCGAGACAGGCTCATATATGGTCGTCGGTAACCTTGTATTCAGAAAAAATGATTACTGAAAGGCATGGATGGTTTAACAACTGGTTGCTTACCCGTGAAATTATCATACAGCCAGATATATTGGATTTTCACTGTAATACCAGCGCTAATAATAGAGAATACGGGTTACTTATTTCGAGAGACAATGAAATTTCTACATCCAGCATTACATCCATAAGCCTGGAGAATCAAAAAGCAACATTCTACCACAAAGACCTTATTCAAAATATTGAATCTACACTGCAATATGATCTGATGCAGAAACCAACTATTATAACATCAATAACCACCGAAAGTGAAATTGCTCAAAAAAATTAAAGAAAGTACCTTTTTCATCAAATTGCTACATTGGGAATATTGGCCGTTTCATGTAGTGTATTTACCCATCTATCCTGTATGGTTATGGTATTGCATTAAAGCCCGTTCACTTTTCTTTTTTGGTGCATCCAATCCCACCATTAAAAATGCAGGTTTTTTAATGGAATCAAAAAAAGAGATAGACGAATTAATTCCGGAAAAATACAAACCACTTACCCTGTTGTTTCCTCCTAAAACTACCATTTTTGAAATAAGAACGGTATTGAAGAATCATAAATTACAATACCCCTTAATTGTTAAACCTGATATTGGTTTGCAGGGTAAGGCTGTTATAAAAGTTAACAATGATTTTGAATTAAATAATGCAATCATTCACTTTACTGTCGATTATATTATTCAACCCTTTATACCTTATCCAAAAGAATTAGGGATATTTTATGTGCGCTATCCAAACGAAACGAATGGTAGAATTACCGGCATTGTGGAGAAGGAATTTTTAACTGTAACAGGAGACGGCATTAGCACAACCGAGGAGTTGCTTTTATTAAATTCCCGGTATGTCCTTCAATTACCGGTTTTGGTAAAAACATTGGGTGAAACTATGTATGAAATAATAGATAAGGGGGAAGAAAGGGTTTTGGTTCCGTATGGCAATCATGTTCGGGGTGCATTGTTTCTGGACAGTACAGGCATGGTGACACAACAATTAGAAAAATTGATTAATAGGGTATCCCAATCAATAGAAGGGTTTTACTATGGCCGGCTTGATATACGCTTTAATAATTACAAAGAATTGCAGGAAGATAAAAACTGGTGTATAATAGAGTTAAACGGTGCAGGCAGTGAACCTACTCACATATATGACCCAAAACACTCCTTGCTATTTGCATGGAAAGAAATTATCCGCCACTGGAAAATGCTGTATGAGATTTCGATGCAGAATAAGAAAAAGGGGTATTCTTTTTTATCTTTCAAAGAAGGAAGAAACATGTTCAGGCAAAATAATCAACACCTTAGCAAGTTGAATAATATTCATTTTGACAAAGTGGAAAATTACCCTACTTCAGCGTGTGTAAAAACAAACCCAGTGCTTACAGTCATTAAATAAACTAATCTCAATTAAATTTTACCTAAGTATAAAATTTCATAATAAAACAAAATACTCACGAAAATGCCTGCACCAGCGACTGGGATATAAAAAATATGACTAGTTCAAATAGGAACTATATTAAAGAAGATAGAAATTACTTATTAATTTTTTAACGATTTTATGAATAAAAAAAAACTAATTGCAGTATAAGCATGAAACAGAAAACTGAAATAATACTGACGGGGCTGAAGGTGGGGGATGAAAAAATTTACAAAGAGTTATATGATACAAACTATATCTCAGTTGAACGCTTTATTTTAAAAAATAGTGGAACCATCCAGGATGCTAAAGATAATTTTCAGGATACGATGTTAGTGTTGGTGGAAAAAGTACATTCAGATAATTTTTTATTAACCACGTCAATTGATGCCTATCTATTTGCGATCAGCCGAAATTTATGGTTAAAAAGATTGCGAAGTGTTTCAACCCATCCCAACACCTCAATGAATTACCTGGACTGCAGAGATTTACAGGAAGATATTATAACTGCGCTTGAAAAGGAAAAGGGTTATCTGGAAAAAATAAAAAAACTAATGGGTAAACTTTCAGCCCATTGCTACCAACTATTACACTCCATGATTTTTGAAAATAAAGGAATTAAAGAAGTACAAAAAATATTTGGTTATAGCACCAAACATAATGCCCAAAATCAAAAATATAAATGTATAGAACAAGCTAAAAAGATAAATGAGCAGACTAAAAAAAAGAATGAATAAAAAAAGATTAGCCCAAAGGTGATTTTTTGATGCAAAATGGAATTATGAAATATAGCTTTTCACCATTTAAAAATTTTACATTATGAAAAAGTCACTACTATTTACATTACTCATTTTGACAGCATCTTTTATTCAAACTACTGCCCAGAGTTTCTGTCCGGTCATTACCGGGTTAAGGGTTTCAAACATTACCAACACCAACGCTACTTTCGATTGGGATACCGGGCCATTTGACGGTTACAACATCGAGTACAGGGCAACTTATTCCACAACCTGGGTTTGGTTTGGTGGTGGCAGTTTTCCACACCAGGAAATGAGTGTGTTTTCACTTGGCACAACCTATGAGGTAAGGGTAAGTGGCGCTCTAACCTATGACTTTTGCCCTCCATCTGCCTTTATTACATTTACAACTTTAGGATCTGCACCTGCTCCTGTACCATATTGCATTGCAAAAGGTCCAACTACTACAAAAGATTATATTCAGACTGTACAAATAGGCACAATAAACAAAATAAGTGGAAATAATAAAGGGTATGCAAATTTCACTAGCCTTAGTACCGATGTTACCGGTAACCTGGCCATTCCTTTTACAGCTAAAGCTGGTTCTAATAAAACTGCCAACACTTATATCTGGGCAATATATGTGGACTTAAACAATGACGGTGATTTTTTAGACGCAGGAGAAACAATCGGATGGAATTTTGTTACAATTGGCACTCAGCCCGCCACATGGAATATCATCATACCAACTTCATTAACAGGGCCACGAAGAATGCGTATCATAATGCAGAATTATTTTAATGCTGCCGGAGGATCTTGTGGTTCATTCCCATCTGGCGAAGTAGAAGATTACACGATCAATATTACTAGTTCCGCTGCAGCCCGGGGTGCAGCGGTTAATGCAGCTCCAAATATTTCGGTTGAAAAAAATCCAACAGGTCCATTTACTATCTTTCCAAACCCAGCTACAGACATGCTGAAAGTAATTCAGCCAGATGCTGAGGCAAATGATTTAAAAATATTCGACATGGCAGGTCGGATGGTATTGGCACAATACAAGTTTGCCGGCAATAAAACGCTGGACATTTCGAAACTAAATAAAGGCATGTACATTTTAACACTCAAATCAAAAGGGGAGACAATAACTAAAAAATTCGTCAAAGAATAAATTGAATTTAGGCGTAACGTTACCATGATGTTATCACATTCAAAAAGCACAATCTGAAAAGGTTATGCTTTTTGCTTTTGCGACACATCATTTTTCCTACTTCAGGGCATTTCACGATATCCATCTTCACTTCGGGATCAACCTGATAAACTAAATGAAAAAATAGTTCAAAAATATTTTTGCAGTCCGGGTGATTTTTAGGTGGGTATTGGTATACTAGTATATAGTGTTTCACAATTTAAAACTATTTCAAAATGAAAAAATTATTACTTCTTTTTGCTGCGCTGTTTGCAATAATAACTTTTACATTCTCGCAGGTAAGAATTACCAACAAATCAAAATTTAATACTGCAGAGCAAATGCTGCTGGCCAATGAGCTTAATTTTAGCGGCGAGCCATTTGCAGAAGCAATAGGTTACGACCTTTCCGTACTTGACCCCATGAAGCTTAATCTGCCAGATTCAACTGCTTACACTTTAGGCATTGAAAATTATGAGTATTCAAGATATTTACTGCAGGCTTTGGGAGCCCAGTCTGGAATGGGGCTGCACCTGATGTGGTCACCCATGATTAGACAGATGGCCGCTATGCAGCCAGCCAATTTTGATGGGATGTTTACCGGGGGGATGGCTAATGGTTTTAAAGAGGATGATATGTTAATGATGATGATGGGTATGTTTAGTATGAATTCAAATCAAATGGCTCCAATGGGTGCCTTTCCTCAATTCGCTGATTTTATGTCGGGCAACATGGTGATTCCTCAGACAGTTGCACCTAATTTCCAAATGGATTTTTCTTCTCTTCGCTGGGATAGAAATAAAATGGACAAAACGCTGAACCCTGCCGCAATGGGGCAAAGTATGATGAAGCAATACCTATGGGCGCAGGATATGCTGGGTGCTTTTCATGATGCTCAGGATAATACAATCGATGCTGATGGCATTATTACTCCTGATTCAACAGGGTCGCCCAACTTTGATCCCATGAAACATATATACTATGGGGGTAACAACCTGGATGGGTTTATGGGCCAGATGCTTACCGGACAGGCTATTAATAAAACAATGTTCCTCATTAATAATATGGCCTATGATGGCAGTAGTTTAGGCGCTGTGGATCCGGCTTCTTATAATCCATCCAATGGCATTAAGTATTTTCCACATAAAATTGCGGTTACGGAAACATCAATGGGTACAATGTTGCCCCCGATGCCAAATTCAAACTTAACTGTTACCGATGCAGACAGTTACTTATTCGATCAGCTATCCTATTTATGGGCTACTACAGGCTTTAAAAATATGATGGATCCCACCATTAATGATACCAAGCATTATGCTTATCATTCAGTTTTTGATGGCAGCCCATTTCCTGCTGCGATGTCTCAAACAGGTATGCCTGGTCCATTTGATTTAATGATGGGTACCAGCAAAGTGTTATTTCTGAATACAATGGCTATGCATTATAATGCAACTGCCGGAACCTTTGTAGATATTTCTGAATTTAACCATGGTTTAGTAAAACAAGGAAAAACAATCAGCGCTGAAAATGCAGGATACACCTTAGTGGTACTGGCAGAATTCGCCAAAGAGTTTGCAGGCACTCCATTACAAGGCATGGCAGAAAATGCCTTAGCTGCGCAGGCTAATTTTGTTATTGCAAAATTAAAAGATTCACATGGCGGATTTTACAATGGCTATAAAATTGGATCTGGTGCTAAAAAGGACCCTAAAACGTTGGCTGCAGAGTCTGCAATAATCAGGGGATTATATGCCGCTTATATTTACACTAATAATCAAATTTATCTTAGGGCAGCCAATAGTGGATACAACTTTTTAGTAAATAATTTTTATGTGCCAACAGAAAAAATGTTCAAAACAGAAATCAATAATAATTTAGCCACTTATACACCGCTTAATCTGGCTTTATTGTCTGGCGCTTTAAGAGAAGCTAAACTCATCGGCAACCAGGCTGATGCGGCAATCATTTATACAAGAATTTTTAAATCGACCTACAATAAAATGCTGTTGTCAGAATCTGTACAGAGTGGTGAGACAGGAGGAGATTCTGATGGAGATGGAATACCTTATATGGCTGGCGGCAATAAGCCGTACGTATTTGCTGCGGAAGGAACCCATTTATTTAAATCAAGGTCACACAATGATGAGGATGAGGATAGTCATGGACATCATCATTCCTTTATAACTAAAATATATCCCAACCCTGCAACAGATCAAATTTCTATTTCGTTTACGCTTCTAAGTGCAGGTAAAATAAATGTTACCGTTTACAACTTAAATGGTACCGAAGTAATGAAGAAAGATGATTTATCATCAAAGGCTGGCACTCAAACAATTTCCTTGAATACAAGTCAATTAAAGGTTGGTGCTTACTTTGTAAGGCTGACTTCAGATAATGAATTGCTTGGTATAGAAAAATTCATAAAATTGAGTCCTGGAAGCAGTAACAGGAAATACTAAATAACAAAAGCACTTTCTTTTTTAAATGGCAATTGAAATTTGATTCAATTGTCATTTTTTATTTTGAATGCTCCACGAATTACCATACTTCAAAACGCTAAACTATAGCTTAAGCTGTTAATTGAAAATATGATGTTCGATAACAAGCGCATGACATTGTAAGGAAATTAATTATGACACGTCCTTAACCTTGTCTGCCAAATACAACCAACAAAAAATCGGTCAAATGAAATTTCCATTTCAACTTTTTCTCAAAAAAACTATTAAAATAACGCATTCAATTAAAGTAGTCATTCCCATTGGATTCCCGAACCAAGCAAGGCAAGTTGGATTTTTACTGCCGCTTATTTTTTTCGCTTTTTCTATTGTAAATGGCCATGCCCAGCAAACAAGCCATGTGTCTATCACCGTAAGCAATTTAGAAAAATCTGCCGCTTTTTTCAAAAATATACTTTCCTTTTCTGATGCCGGAACTTGCACTATTTCTAACAAGGATACCCAGTTACTCTTTGGTATAAAAGACCCTAAACTAAAAGCAAAAGGAATTAAATTAAAGTTGGGAGATGAATATATAGAGTTGGTTCAATTCATTTCGACTGTTCCCGGAAAACCAATACCAGTTGACTCAAAAAGTAATGATGTATGGTTTCAGCACATCGCTATTGTAGTAAGTAATATGGACAGTGCTTACAGCATTTTAAAAAGAGCAAAGGTTACGCATGTTTCCACTTTCCCACAAACATTACCGGACTATATAGCTGCTGCCGCAGGCATTAAAGCATTTTACTTCCGTGACCCTGATGGTCATAACCTGGAACTGATTTATTTCCCTCCGGGAAAAGGAAATCCAAAGTGGCAGGGTCACCCCAATTTGTTTCTAGGAATCGACCACACAGCATTTGCAGTGCTGGAAACTGAAAAAAGTTTACCGTTTTATACAACATTGGGTTTTACGGTAGCAGGACATAGTGAAAATTATGGCACTGAACAGGAGCATTTGAACCAGGTATTTGGTGCCAGGCTCTGGATTACGGGTTTGCGTGGAATCGGTGGTTTTGGTGTGGAATTTTTAGAATACATAGCACCGCCAGGAGGAAGACCTTACGCCAAAGAAATTAAAGTAACAGACCTCGTTTACTGGCATACCGCCATCCGGGTTAACGACCTGGAAAAAATATTCAGCCAATTACAAAAATTAAAATATCAAATCGTTTCAAAAGGGATTGTGTCCGTAAATATCGGAAATGATGTAACGGAGAAAATGCTACTTATGAGAGATGCAGATGGTCATTTTGTTTTGCTGTTTGAATAACTTATATCAAACACCAATTTTCGAACCAATAAAAACCAACATGTCACAACAACCCAACAACCGGCTCACCAACCAAACTGCTATTGTAACCGGTGCCAACTCTGGTATAGGAAAGGGCATTGCCTTGGCATTAGCTAAAGATTGCGCCAATGTAGTTATCAACTGGATATCAGACGAAGACGCCGCAAATGAAGTAGTAGAGCTTTGTAAAAAAGAAGGCGTTAATGCTATTGCTATTAAAGCAGACGTAAGCAAAGAAGAAGATGTAAAGAATATGTTTGCACAATCAATAGCAACCTTTGGCACTGTAGATATTTTAATTAATAATGCCGGCTTACAAAGAGATGCGCCCATTGATGAAATGACTTTGCAACAATGGCAGTTTGTATTAGATGTAAACCTCACTGGCCAATTTCTTTGCTCAAGAGAAGCGGTCAGAGAATTTAAAAAAAGAGGAATGCGGCGGGATGTTTCCTGTGCATTGGGGAAAATTATTTGCATCAGCTCGGTGCATGAAGTAATCCCCTGGGCCGGCCATGCTAATTATGCAGCTTCAAAAGGCGGTATCATGCTGATGATGAAATCAATGGCACAGGAACTGGCACCTTTTAAAATAAGGGTAAACAGCGTTGGCCCAGGTGCTATCAAAACGCCTATCAATAAAGCGGCATGGGATACTCCTGAAGCTGAGCAGGAATTATTAAAATTAATTCCTTACAAAAGAGTTGGAGAACCGTCAGATATTGGTGCGGTAACGGCCTGGCTTGCATCTGATGAAGCAGATTATATAAACGGCATTACACTTTTTGTGGATGGTGGTATGACGCTTTATCCTGGTTTTGCAACCGGTGGGTAAGATTACTTTTTTGTAACCTGCAGTAGTAATTTAATTAAGCGGCTGTAGTGTCACTCACTTCAACATGTTGTAATCCTGTTGAACTTTTTTAAAACTATTTATTAAAAAATATATGGCAAACGAAAAATACGACATCATCATCATCGGCACCGGCGCAGGCGGCGGCACCTTGCTACATACAATGAAAGATGCAGGTAAAAAAATATTGGTATTAGAAAGAGGAACTTTCCTGCCGAAAGAAAAAGCTAACTGGGATACTATTGAAGTGTTTCAGAAAGACCGTTACCACAATGCCGAAAATTTTCTGGATGAAAATGAAAAAGAATTTAAACCTGGTATGGGTTATTGGGTGGGTGGCAATACAAAAGTTTATGGCGCTGCTTTATTCCGTCTTCGTGAAAAAGATTTTGAAACCCTGCAACATGCAGGCGGCATTTCACCGGAGTGGCCATTAAAGTATAATGATTTTGAGCCTTATTATACAAGGGCAGAAAAATTATACAATGTACATGGCAAAAAAGGCATAGACCCAACAGAGCCATACATGACTGAAGACTATCCGCATGATGCGGTTAGTCATGAACCGGTAATCGAGGAATTGTATAATGATTTACAAAACAGGGGCTATCATCCTTTTTATATTCCGTTAGGTGTTAAGCTGAATGAAAAAGATATACTCAACTCTGAATGTATCCGCTGCGATAGCTGCGATGGATTTCCCTGTTTGTTGCATGCTAAAGCAGATGCAGATATAAACTGTGTACGTCCTTCTATTAAGGAAAGCAACATTACATTACTTACGGGCATAAAGGTTACCAAACTAATTACCAATGCTGCCGGTAATTCAATTACAAGTGTGGAAGCCGAAGCCAATGGTCAACAACATTTTTTTTCCGCAGATATTATTGTTGTATCCTGCGGTGCCATCAACAGCGCAGCGCTGTTTTTGCAATCAGCCAATGATAAACATCCCGGTGGGCTTGCTAACAAATCAAACCAGGTGGGCCGAAATTTTATGAAGCACCAGAATGCGGCTGTGCTGGCTTTAAGCCGCAAGGCAAACAAAACCATTTTTCAAAAAACGATGGCGGTGAATGATTTTTATTTTGGTGATGAGGAGTTTGAATTTCCTATGGGCCATATTCAGCTATTAGGCAAAGCCAATAAGGATATGCTGGCAGCAGATGCGCCAAAATTTGCACCCGGTTTTGTATTGGATCAAATGGCATCACATTCCATTGATTGGTGGATGACAGGCGAAGATTTACCCGATGCAGAAAACAGGGTTACCATAAAAAATGGAAAAGTGCTATTGCAATATCGTGACAACAATACAAAGGGCTTTGACCGCATGATGATGAAGTGGAAAAAAATATTGCAGGATTGCGATGTATGCGATACCATACTGGATCATAAATTATACCTCGGCAAAAAAATACCCTTGGCCGGTGTGGCCCATCAGTGCGGTACCCTTCGTTTTGGAGCCAACGCTGCCACTTCTGTGCTGGACATAAATTGCAAAACGCATGAAATAGATAATCTCTATGTAGTGGATGGTAGCTTCTTTGTATCAAGCGGTGCAGTAAATCCATCGCTCACTATCATGGCCAATGCAATAAGAGTGGGTGAACATATTTTAAACAGGATTAAATAAATTATCATGGCGGCAAAAATAATAGCAGAAGAAAACAGGCTAAGCGAACAATACAGTGGCATAAAGAAATGGCTTAAATGGGGCCCTTATCTCAGCGAACGCCAATGGGGCACGGTAAGAGAAGACTACAGTGAAAACGGAACCGCCTGGGATTATTTTCCGCATGATCACGCCCGCAGCCGGGTGTATCGCTGGGGTGAAGATGGTATTGCCGGTATTTCGGATGCTATGCAAAGAATTTGTTTTGCAGTAACCGTTTGGAATGGCAAGGATCCAATATTAAAAGAACGCT
>JBGSMI010000392.1:0-32670 GCA_041740215.1 Ferruginibacter sp. | reverse complement strand
AAGATAGTAAGCTCCTTTAATTTAACTGCTTTGAATTTCTTCTTATTAGTAACAGGATTGCCAAACATCTCCAAAAACCTGCTTTTCAAAAATTCATCCAGCAGGTGGATGCTTTCTTTGCGTTGGACTATCAGGTTTTCGGCTTTGCCGAGTAGGTTGGCAATGTGGAGTTGGTATTCCTTGCTTTCAGGTATATCTAAAAATATTTTACTTAATCCTTCTCTTGTAATTTGTGGTTGTGCTGCACCTGTTATTACATCTTTGAACCCTCTTTTATTCAAAGCATAATAAAGGAACTTTTGGTCAACGTCCTCATTAATATCATCCAATGCCATTGCATTAGAAGTAATGTAAGATTTAGGTTCTGTAATATTTATCGTTCCACAAGTTGCACCTCTGCAAGTAATCGCTAAGGTTGGAAATTCATGATTGTATTCTTTGTATCTACCTATGATTCCATTTGCACCATAAACAGCATAACCTTCTGATGTCAATTCAGAAATTGGCAAGTTCTTCCATTGCTTCGGTTTAGAAATATCAGTGAGTTTTACCTTTTTCCAATTCATTACAATAACTCTTTTAATTCCGCCAATCCCTTTTGAATACCCGCTTCCATGCTTTCCAGTTTACTGAAAATCACATTCGGTTTTTCATAGCTTACTTCTTCATACACTTCTTCTTTGTAGGTGCTTAGGTTCAGGTCGTAGTTGTTTTCTACAATCTCTTTTTTCGGCACCATAAAGTATTTCAACTTTCTGTCGCTATCTTTTTTTGCGTCTCTTGCTTTGAAGCGTTGCACAATGTCGGGCAAATCACTTTCTGTAATTTTATTTCGCTTATCGTCTAAGGTATAGCCATCGGCTTGCATATCGTAAAACCAAACATGGTTGGTCTCGCCGCCTTTGGTAAAAAGTAAAATGGCAGTGCTTACGCCGGCATAGGGTTTGAATGCTCCGCTTGGCACAGCTATCACTGCTTTCAATTCGGCTTTATCTATAATCAGTTTTCTAACTGCTTCAAATGCCTTAGCGCTGTTTTGTATTACACCACTTGGCACAATCACGGCAGCCGTTCCACCCATTTTCAGCATGTTAAAAATGCGTTCTACAAAAAGCAGTTCGGTTTTGGTGGTGGGCAATTTCAGACCTTCATTAATATCACCTTTATCAATGTTGCCTGTAAAAGGCGGATTTGCCATGATAATATCAAACTGGCTGTCTTCGTTGTAAGTTTTGCTTAACGTGTCTTTGTAATCAATTTTGGGTTCGTCAATGCCGTGCATCATCATGTTCATCATACCCAAACGCACCATTGTGGTATCAATATCATATCCCACAAAACTTTGGTCGAGTATGGTTTTTACTTTTTGCGTTAGCACTACACTAATGGCAGCACGTTCAAAACCATCTTCGTCTTTGCTCAGTTTGGCAGGGTCTTTCTTGCGCACTAAATCGGTGAGTATGTATTGATACGAACCCAACAAGAAACCGCCTGTTCCGCAGGCAGGGTCGGCAATGCGTTGTCCTAATTGCGGAGCCACCAATTCAGTCATGAGTTTAATTATGTGCCTTGGTGTTCTGAACTGTCCGTTTTTTCCAGCCGTTGCAATTTCACTCAATAGCATTTCATACACATCACCTTGTATGTCCTGAAAAGCATGACCGCCTTCGGTGGCATCTTTTTCAATTTCCTTGAAAATGTCTTCTACAATGTTGATGGCAGAAACCAGCAAACTGGCTTTTGGCATAATAAACACTGCATTGGCCATGTGCTTGGTGAAAAGTCCATCCCCGGCCCTCCCCGAAGGAGAGAGAGTTTCATCATCTCCAAATGTTTTAAGAAACGGGAACACTTTCATTTGCACATGCAGCAGCATTTCGTCTGCGGGCTTGTGTTTGAATACACTCCAACGCAGTTCGTTTTTGTCAATGCTTTCGTTGCTGCCCGGAATTTGAAACTTGCCTGCAAATCGGCTTGTATATTTTTCGCCAGTAAATTCAGCATCTCTTTCACGTTTGGCTTCCAAATCGTCCAAACGCTTCATGAAAATAAGATAGGTAATTTGCTCAATAGCCGTTAAGGGATTGGCAATGCCACCTTCCCAAAAGTTCTGCCAGAGCTTGTCAATCAGCGATTTTAATGGTGCGTTGTTTTGGAGCATTATTTTTTCTTTTTCAATAGTTCTTGTAATGCCTTTCCTTTAGCAGTGAGGCGGTATTTTTGGTTTCTGCTACTCGGCTTATCGGGAAGCGTCATTTCAATCAATTCTGCTTCCATAGCTACATTGATATACGCTTTCCTAAAATGTTCCCGGTCTTTCAAGTCCAGATTTTCCTGCAATTCATCTCTTGAAAGTTCACCCTTCATTATCATGATTAACTGTTCAACCTGCGGGGTAACTTGCGGGGTAACTTGCGGGGTGTCTTGCGGGGTTACTTGGTCGGTTACTTGGTCGGTTACTTGGCCGGCACTTGGTCGGTAGAGAATCGTTTTAAAATCTTCCGCTTGTATAAATTGCGGTTCGGGCAGACCCGAGGAAAGGCATTTTCTTACGATATCCGTTGTTCCGGTACCAAGCCGTTCGATATATCCGGCAAGGTAAAGCGGCTCGGCTAATAATGGATTAGCAGGAACAGAAGTATGCAGTTGCTTGAGTTTTTGGGTAGTCCATCCCATAGGTAAAGTACCCGGATTCCATATTTCCACCCGATCACGGAAAACCATCACCTGCACACTGGCATTACTCGTATAATCTCTGTGGGCAATGGCATTTACGATGGCTTCACTCAATGCTTCTTTGGGAATTTCGTAGCTGCCCGGAATAGATAATTGTTCAGCCCGGGTTTCAATACGATAATTCAATTTGTTCAGCACAAATTCTAATGCCTGGTCAGCTAATTCAAAAACGGTTCCTTTAAATACTTTATAAGAAGGTATGGGTTTTTCCACTTCCGTTCCGCTAAATGAAGCGCAGCGAACCTCTGAATTAATAAAAAAACGTTGTGGCTCTTTTCCAAATAGCAATAAGGATGCATTGGTAAGGCTACTTCCTGTGTTTAAATTAAGATGTGTAAGAATGTCTGACACAGGTTCGGTTTCACTCAGCGGAAACCCTCTTTTTGATTGTGCAAGACGCACAAACTGTTTTACTTTTTCACCGTCCATATCGGCCAATGAAGCTTTTTCAGAATGTGCAGCATCAAAAGGAACGGAACGGATAATTTCTTTCTCCAATAAATAATTTACCAGCGAAGCATACACCGCAGCTTTCAACTCATCTATGGTGCTGAATTTTTTCCTGACCAATACTTCCTGTGCTTTGGCAATCAGGGCTTGCTCTTTGGGATGCCGTTCGGAGTTGGTATGATTGGTTAAAAAAATAAGCCGGGTAATATAATGCCGGGTAGCATGATTAAACTCTAGCTCGGTTGGAGAAATGCCTTCCTTGTTTTCGGAACCATACTCCTTGCCAAACAAACCAAGGTAAATATCACTGAATTGTACCTCCCGGAGATACACAGCATCGGCAGATTGGTCAGATGCCGGTAGCAATTCAAACAAAAATGGTTCGAAAAATTTACCCAATAAGGGGTCTGCACAAATATATTCATGCAGCAATTTGCGCTCTGTTGCAAATTCTGATTGCACACTGCTGATGAATATTTTCTTTTTTGCCATTTATGCTGCTAATACTTGTTCAGTTAAACTTAGAATATCGTTAATCTCTTTTTGATTGAAAATTCCTCTGATGCCTTCGGGGTGAAGCATGGTAAAAGGAGATTCAATCAGGTTTCGTTTGCTCACATCACCTTTTTCCAATACAAAGTTTTTGAGCAAGTCCAAAAATTGCAGTTGCCGGCTGGTGAGGTAACTGTGTTTGGCAATAAAATCATCAAATGCTTTGGCAACAGTTTCGGCAAAGGTTTCTAATTGTTCAATGCCTAAAATGTGTTTTATGAATTGCACCAATGCCGCTTTGCGGTGGTTATAAACCTTGCGAAGCAAATCAATGGTAATATGCGGATGCTCGTTGTGTAATTCCTCTGCTAATTGTTCGGCTTCATCCGTTGTGATTTCCTGACCTTGTTTTAGTTTTTGTAAAATCAGACTGCTTGAAACCAGTTCATTGATTTTCTTTTCAACCAGTTCACGGTATTTGGCTACACTCAACGCTTCGTGTTGCGGACCAAACTCTACAAATTCCTTTTCGACAACAATGTCTTTCAGATTGAATTTTGCCGGAGCCAAAGGAATAACTGCCTCACGGAATTTCATCAATGGTGAAAGTTTCTGAATCAGTTCTTCAAACTTTTCTTCGTTTATAGTTGACCAAAAATGATTGCTTTGTGCCTGACGAATCAATTCCTGTTCTCTTGCCACAATATTGATGCTCAATGGCAGTTCGCCAATTGTTTCAATAATACTATCTCTAAGCACTTCGTATTTGGAGCGCAGTACATCATCTTCTGAAAACGGCTTCGCATAAGGAGCATAATCCCCTTTTAAATGAGCCAAAGAAACTTCAACAATGTCTTTTTCAAATCGCATGGCTTTGAAATCAACATCTGAAACCGTGCGAAGCAAGGGTTTTACCACTGCTTCTAAAAATTCCATTTTGTCAGAAGTCAGATTGTTCCAAAAGTTTTCATCTTCCAGGCGTTGCAATTCATGTTTAGCTTCCATAATCACCACTGAATTTTTTGGAAGTGCTTCAACTTGTTTTCTGATTTTCAGAACTTCCTTCTTTACAATTTCTGAATTGCTTTGTGTTCGGGCTTCCTCAATTTTTTTCAATCGCACACCAAACAAACGAACAGGCAAAGGTATTTGTGCCTTTGGTTCTTTCCCCTTCGGGTTGATTTTAAAGTATTCAAAATTGTCCCAGCAATCGAGAATCAGGAAATTATCTTTTTGAGTGCACCAGGGTTTGATTTTTTCAGGTTCAAGCAAACGAGTTCCTCTGCCTATCATCTGCCAAAACTTGGTGTAGCTGTATACTGGTTTTGCAAAAACCAAATTCACCAATTCACGAACATCAATCCCCGTGTCGAGCATGTCAACACTAAGGGCAATGCGAGGCATATCGTTATGAACAAATTGGTCAAGCAAACCGCCTTTTCCATAAACTCTTGG
The DNA here is from genome assembly GCA_041740215.1 of Ferruginibacter sp. GTDB lineage: Bacteria > Bacteroidota > Bacteroidia > Chitinophagales > Chitinophagaceae > Ferruginibacter. Next base: position 27,537 of record JBGSMI010000392.1, on the reverse strand, counting down.
ATCTTCGCTTACCAACACTTTGGCTAATTCGCCTTTGTATTCGGGATAAAGCGAATCAAAGATTTCTTCTACTCGTCTTGCATGGGCTTTGCTGATGCAAAAGAAAATAGTTTTCCCTGGCAAAACACCGTTGGCATCTTTGATGCTTTCTTCCATGAATTCACGGACAATCAAAGCATTTGTTCCTCTGTTGATTACCTTTTTTTCAATTTCAGTTCCTTCATAATTGATTTCTTCAATTTCTTTTCCTTCCAACATTAATTTTTGTTGGTCTTCCAAAGTAATTGTCCGTTTGTTGATGCCTTCGTCCTGAAACCTGGTTTTGATTTTCATTACCTGAAAATTGCTCAGGAATGGCGGAATGTGGTTTACTGCTTCATCATACGAATAAGCAAAGGTTGGAACGCCATCTTCACATTCAAATAATTGAAACGTGTTGTGGTCAATTACATCTGTTGGCGTGGCTGTCAGGCCAAGCGTGATGGTATTGAAGTAATCAAGAATTTCCTGATAGGTGTTATAAATACTTCGGTGGCTTTCGTCTACTACAATCAAATCAAAGAAGTGAGGACTTAATGTTTTTTCTTCATTGCGAATTACATTCAACATTGTCGGGTAAGTGGAAACATAAATTCTTCTATCCTTTACAATTTCTTTTTCACCTTGTTTTGGCCATCTTGGCTCGTTTGGCAAATGTTCTTTGAAAGCATCAAGCGTTTGATCACGAAGAGCAATTCTGTCTACCAAAAACAAAACTCGTTCAGCCCAGCCAGTTCTCATTAAAGCATCAACCAAAGCGATACAAGTACGGGTTTTACCCGTTCCTGTTGCCATTACTAAAAGAAATCTGCGTTTCCTTTTTTCAACCGCTTCTAAAACTGCTCTGATTGCACCAATTTGATAATCTCTTCCTGCGATTTTTGTATTTATGAATTCACCCGAAAGTGATTTTCTTTTTTGTCTTATGTATGTGTAGCGTTCAAGGTCGTCACGAGTTGGGAAGCCATAAACTTTCTTTGGAGGATAATTGTCCAAATCCCAAAAGAAAATATCGTGTCCGTTTGTGTAAAAGCAAAACGGAATTTCTCCACCAAAGTGTTTTTGAATGTTAAAGCAATATTGTTTTGCTTGTTCTTTCCCAATGTTTGCGTCAACTGTTGATTTTTTCGCTTCAACTACTGCTAAGGGTCTTCCGTCTTTGGCAAGTAAAACATAGTCACTAAATTGTCTGCCAGCATATGGTGTTGCCGCTTCTTGAACCATGTTTGAATCCACAATAATGTCAAACTCTTCAACAACTTGAGAACGGTCACCAACAATCCAACCCGCTTGTTTCAGGCGGGTATCGATTATTTCTTTTCTTGTCTGCTTTTCGTTTTTCAAAGTCGAAATGCGATTATTAGATTATAGCTTGTCAAAATACGTAAAAAATGCTTGTTCTTGGCACAAATGTCATTCGGGCGGTGGGAGATTTGGCTCTTTTGCTTTTGCCGAAGGGTCGACTTTGTTTGTCGGAGCAAAACCAAATGTGCTAAATGTGCGGTTGGCCTTTTAGTCGTCTGTTTGTGGTTGCACTGTCGTCTATTGGGTTGCTTACACCATGTGTAATTTGCGCTAATATACTATCCGCTTCAAAAATTAATGTGATTGATTATAAACTGTTTAATAATATGTTTTCCTTATTATTGTTGAGTCCATACTATTTTGCCAACCGGCATTCAAATCATCTTCCCCAACCTTTCTGTTTCAATTACCCGGCTTAAAATCCTTGATGTTTCGTTGTATGGATGCTTTTCTGTCTCGAATCCTGTCTGTTTAAGTCGGAATTTCAAATATACAGGCTTGATACCATAAGATGCAAAAAATACAGGATATAAAGCAAAAATGGGTTTGAATACCCGGTTCAGGGCTGGAAAGGGGGTGTTTGGGCTATTGGCTTATTCATTTTTGGGTTTGGGCAATCCCTTGGAAAGGATGTTTGGGATGTGCTGGTTTTCGGGTGGCGTGGAGGCATGCCATGAAATCATATAGGGTGCAGAGCCCGCAACCCGGCTTCGTAGAATTTGTAAATAGATACCCTGATCAGTTGAACCCAAATAAAAACCGGCTGGCATTGCTGCCAACCGGTTGTTCTTTGCGGGTCTTATATTTCTGCCTGTTCCCCGGTTTCGGGGAGCAGCGTTTCCGCATTTCCCTCCTCACCCCCCCGGCGGCTACGCCCATTGTTGTAATGGTCTACCAACCCTTTGATAAAAGCAGCGACGCTGCTACAGGCTCAGCCCCTTTTTGTATAATAAAGTGTGCATGGAGGGGATCGCTGAGCGCATAGAAGGCGTCGTTGGTTTGCAGCCGGAGATTAATCAGGGTGTCGGGATTGGCCGAACCGGTTTCCTGTGCCCGGTCAGGATAGCGCTCCGAAAACGATGGGTTGGTGGTTTTCAATGCCTCCTTTCAGCCATTCTGCTATGTAATAAGGGCATCTCTAAAAACCCCTGATACTGCGTTATGCCCATTTCATAACATCCTCATTTACATAGAGACGTAATGCATTCCGTCTCTATTATGGTGTTATGAAATGTGCGAGCCTTGTCTGAGAGGTTTTTAGAGGCGCCCATAAGCCTTCCTTCGTCAAATAGCTATCTGTTTCTAAAAAATACATTTGAGCTAATGGGATATTAGTCAAGGCTGCAACTGTAAGCCAAGGAATAAAATTGTCCTTAAAGTATTTTGGGTCTCCTGCTGTTCTCGGAGAACCACCCCTTACAGGATTGGAGATTTCCGAAATAGTTTTCACCTCCCAATCATTTGGAATCAACCCCACTTCGGTTTGTTTGTATGCTGTTGTCTGAATCCCTGATTTTTGTGATTCTTTTGATGGCTCTGATTTTATAGTTAATTCGTTCATTTTTTTGTTGGATTAATAATCAAAGTAAATCTCATAATCAAACAAATTAGTGGTTCAGACATTTTCAACGGTTCAGATGTTGCTTGAATTTTTTATTGATGAGCCTTTTATGCTGTAAACTTTTAGCTCCGAAATTGATAAGCAATCCAATTTCCAAATCATTAGCCTCCAGGTAATTTATTGCCTGGGCTAAATGAACATCTTCTAATGCATTGATGGCTTTTAGTTCTACGGACACAATACCTTCTACTAAAAAATCCACTCGTCTTGTACCAATTTGCTTTTGCTTGTAAAATATCGGCATTTCGTGTTCCCGGCTAAAACTCAAACCAGCGTCAGTCATCTCAATTTCCAATGCTCTTTGATAAATCACTTCCAGAAATCCATTGCCTAAGGCTGAATGAACTTTCATGGCACATCCGATTATTTTTCCGGTTAATTCGCTGTATTTATATTCCTCTTTAATCATAGAAAATCAATTTATCATAAAAATCATAGTTCAGACTACTATAGCTTTTCAATTTGTTGATTGCCCACAATACTTTTCATTTGGCTGATAGCTATTTGGTTGAGTTTGAGCAATCGTTCGCTTTGGGGCAGGTTCATTTTTATGAATTCGGCATTCATACTTTCAATGTTCGCCAATACCAACAATTACTCAATGGTAGCCTGATCTCGTATATTACCCTCGGCAGTTGGGTTGTCATCCCGCCATTGTTTAGCGGTTTTTCCAAACAGGGCAACGTTTAGCACATCGGCCTCGGTGGCATAAACCAAATTGCCTTGTTCTTTTGTGATGCTGTTGGGGATGATGTGTTCTTTAATGGCATCGGTATGTATGCGGTAGTTTATTTTGCTCAAGGTGCGGTGCAGGTTCCATGTCAGGTTCAGGCGGTCGTTTTCATCGTCTTTTAGTCGCTGAAATTCTTTAATAAGATAGAGTTTAAATTCAGGGCTCAACCAACTGCCAAATTCAAAGGCCAAATCCTTATGCGCAAACGTGCCACCGCCATACCTGCCTGCTTTTGATATGATACCTATGGCATTGGTGGCATTTATCCATTTTTTAGGAGTTAAATTAAAACTGTTCAATCCGGCTTGGGTTTTAAAGGTTACGAATTCGTTACCTTTAAAATCAGGGTTGTTCATTTCTTCCCAAATCCCTAAAAACTCCAAAGTGTTTCTGTTTCGCATCCAACTGTAAATCATGGTGTCATCGCCAAAGCCTTTTACCATATCTGTTAGTGAGATATAATCAGATGTATCTTTTTGGAGAATGGTTATTTCAACTCCTTTGACTATGATTGTTTTATTTTTTGCCATAGTATTTTGCTTTTAAAGTGGTGTTTTTCGACCACTTTAGATTGTAAACCCCATCATTTCCAGGTGCTATAATACTTTTACTTCCAATAGTTTTACATCGTTTGTTTGTTTTGGTAAGGTTGTTTCTTAGTGTTCTGCCAGTTCTTTGATGCGTTGGGTAAGGCGTTGGCTGATGCGTTCCATTTCAGTTTTGTTTCCCAATCGCTAAGGATGTTTCGGATGGAGGCCGTCTGACTTTGATAATTATCCCGGGCAATAACCGCCCCAGGTTATTGGGATGAGTTTGGCCTGATGTTGTTCGGTGGCATTGTTACTGTATCTGGAACCGGTAATGAGCGAACTGATGCCGTTGATGTCCCGGTCGCGGCGTTCGTCAATCGCTATCCCTTCCCGGGTGATAAACTCCACTCCTTCCCCTCCCTTTTGCCGTAATAGTCTGTTTAAAAATACTGGCTACTTAATAGCCTTATTGCGAAGTAGCCTTGATTCCTGTCTGTTTAAGCTTGGATTTCAAATATACAGGCTTGCTACCATAAGATGCAAAAAAAATATTGTCTAAGTCCTATAGCCCGTAGGAAATAGCAATTCAAATTTGCCGGCCCGAATAAGGACTTATCTTGGGGTATTTGCCCTCCCGGCCGGCTGTTCTTTGAAGACCCACTTTTCCGGGTCAGACATTTGGAAAGCATGATTTTAGGAGTGCGCCGGTATTTAAAAACAACCCCGGACAGGGATAGCAACAGCGGCTTATTGCTACAACCCACCCATTTATTTATTGAAGTACTGTTATCGAACCGGAGCAAACCCTAGCCTGCGCCCCGGGATTTACCTGCATACTCCGGATAATAATGGCAGAATTGATCACAACTGTTCCGCTGTTCACAAAGAAATCGGTATTGGCAACGGGAACCGCACCAAAGCTACTGCTAGCCGCATGCTCCCAAAGCGTGCCGGCATTACCGGTTCATATATTTTGTGGCCTTGAGGCAGGAAAAGTACAAACCGGGGGAATATTATTTTTGTAAAAGACATGCACGGGCAGTCCCTGTGCGCCGAGCGTAATGCGGGCTATTTCTTCTTTGGTAAGATCGTTATAGAAATCAGCAAGCCACATAGCAGCAATGCAAATATCACCTTCCCATTCAGTCTATTGTTTCCATCTCCAATAAGGTAGCTCTGTTCAAAAAACCAAGATTCGTGATTCTTTTAAAGAAGGATTTTTGAATAATACCTACTGAATAGTCAATTTGTTGCATGGTGCTTTCTGTCATTTCAAGACCTGCCTTATTCATTTCTTCTATTACCTGCGGATTTGAATTTGTAGCTTTTGTAACATATTCCATTACAGCAGTTTTTAAAATTTTCCCATCAATGATTTTACTGGTCTCAATAATACAAACTGAATTCATGGTATCCAGTTTGGTTAATTGTACGGTCTCCAAAGCATCAAAGGGTTGCCCACCAAGAGGATTTGGTAATTTCATTTTATTTGTCTGAACAAAATTAATTTTATAATTGTAGCCAAATGAGAAATTATAGAACTTAATCTGCTTGAGTATTGCAATTTCTAATCCTTGTTTAGAAGCAATGAGTTGCTTTGCCAATTTAAACTGTGCATTCATTGGTGGGTTCGTGGTAGTATTGGCTATAAATTCATCCACTACTTTATTCGCTATCCCCTTTACTTCTTCTACATTGATGAGTTCTATAAATTGTCCAATATCGGAAAGTCTGATCAGTAATTTTACATTTGTCAGTTTTGAGATAAGCTGATTTTCAAGAACCGGATCGTTGTCTGCCAATTTAATATTTTTATAGATCCACTCTACTTTATAATCCTTTTCCGTAGCTTCCTTTACAGTAAACCTTGCTTCGAACGTGGAAACAAAATGACTAACCTCTCCGTCATTACTATCAGTAGTTGAACTTTTGAATTTAACCACATGTGTTTCCTTGTTTTCCCAATAGGGTATAACATCCACGGAATCCGTTTGTCCACTAGATGTTATGGCACAAATCATAATTGTGAGGAAAATCCCGGAAAATTTTAAATTCATGATATATTTTTGATTGTACTGTTTTTTATGAAATTACAAGCAAGGTTAGGCTATAAAACTTATTTGTGCAAATACCTGAATATTTGTCCTGCAAGGCAGCTGAAATTTAGTAGGATTCCTTTGAAGCAGTTCCTATACATTATTTTATGGGCTTCTCTACCCTTTATATAACCCAAAAAATGACCAATAAGCCCCGGCTGTCAGGCAGGAGCTGAAAGTCACCTTTATTCTCTGTCAATATCCACAATTTCTCTCTTTTCAAGCATATTCTTCAGGTCTGCTTTATGAATAGGTAGAGGTTCGTTGATAAAAGCCAGATCTCCCTTCCTCTTCAGGTCAGAGAGTCCTCTTCTCTTATTTGTTTCAAATTGATTTGCTAAAACAAAAACAGTATCTCCGGCAATATTCCCAACTTTATATAAAGTATATATCTTATACCCCACTTTTATTTCATAAATATCTCCCACCTTGGGTTCAGCGATTAATTTAGCATTCCTTTCGTCGCTTTGCTTACTGCTGATTCCTCCAACAATGATCAGCGCTGCAAACAATAAAAGTCCCGAAAAAGTCCAAATGGGAATTTTGCTTTTTGACTTTATAGAATCATAACTATTCTGTAAATAGCTGGAAAATTCTTTTTTTTCAAGTACTTGTTTACAATGCATACATTGTGTTGCAGCAGTTTTACCAATAGGAATAAATGGTATCCAAAAAATATGGGCATATTTTTGCAATAGGGTCATTTGAATACTGTTTTGTGTTCCACAATGAGCACAATTATAAGGAATGATTTCCGTAGCAACTTGTGTGGCTTTAGTTCCGAATATAACCATAACTATTTTTATTTTATTAATAACGTGTAATGCAATTTTTTAAAATTGTTCTACTCAGGAATTATCTTCTACTTTGAAGTTTTGCAACTTTTTTATTGACTAATCCCTGTTATAACATCAGAAACCATATTCGATGGCAATGCTGAAATAGATAATCTGATTTACTTCGTTTTATGAGCGATAGGCCTAACCTACAATACTCCATTATTTATTGCTGTCTGCGTTTAGATTGTCTCTTGTATTTTTTTGAACGGTGATTGCTCCAAAAAGGGATAGTAAGAAAGCAAACGCATAAAACCCTTTTTCACTTGGCAGCATGGTAGCATTCCAAAGCCCGATTACCAAAAGTACAATCGATAAAATAGTACTAAACCAACAAATACCATAGTAGATATCTGTTACTTTAATATTTTCCAATCTGTCTCTAACACTTTTCTGAAGGGATACAACAGCAAATAGTCCAAACATTAAAACGGTGAAATAATAACCCTTCTCATTGAGTTCCATTTCTGCTCTCCAAAGCCCAATTAAAAAGCCAATCATTCCTGTACCTAATGCTACCCAGGAAGCTCCGATATATGCCGGCGATGTTTTCTGTGTCATTTATATTTTATTTATTTTTAAGAAATATTCCTGTCCGAAAATTGTCCATGAACAACTTTTTTTGACTCCCGTTTTTAGTCCGCTCTTTGCTCAGGTACCCATAATATGAAGCGGATTATAGCTGCCTGTTTTGGTTGCCCCAATATGAATTTTAGCTAAAGGGCATACAAAAAGCCTTCTCTGTCCTTTTTTGCAAATGCCCTGCCTTACATTATGGATACTTCGATTTATGAGTGCTTTATTGTGTTGATTATAGTCTGTTAATGATCCGGATTTCAAATATACAGGCTTGGCTGCATTTGATGTAAAAATAATTTCCAAGAGCCAAAAAACCATTCATATTTGCTTACCTGCTTATGGCCCTTGTATGAGGTGAAGCTGCTGTTGGCTTGCTGATTCATGGATTCAGGCATCACCGGGGGAGGGAAGACCTGAAAAGGGAGGTGCTAGTTTCCCGGTCACGGTTCAGCTTAGACCCGGTGAATTGAATAGGAAACAATGCGATTTGGTACTGATGATAAAAACCTGCTTTTGGCACCCTGTTTTTGATTGGATTACCCACTTTAAAGAGTCAACTTAATTCAGGTATTTGTAACCCCTTATATATGCCGGTACTGTTTCAGCACATAAACTTATTTCTTTAGCTTCTGCCCAAATCTATTATATAGAAACCATCCAACAATTATGAAAAGTAGCACTCCCCAAATTTTGATTAAGAATAAAATAATTTCTGCTATAATCAACCAACCAGCTTTTAATGCTTCCATGATTTTACTTCCAAAATTTAGTTCGTAAGCCTCTATATTTTTAAAGTTAACAATAAGCTCTCTTTTAACCGCTTCCCGTTGATAGATTGATAAGCTTATTGTGCTGAAGTTTATCTGATCATTCAGGGAAAGATTGGAAATTTTGGCATTGTCAGCTTGTTCCTGTTTGTTTAATAATACCTCTTCTGCAACGGTTGTTTCTTTCAATTTCTTTCCTTTGTTATCAATCGCTTTTTTGACTCTTTCTTCATTATTTGAAGAGCGCTTTTGTATTAAATTATTGGAAAGCATTTGCAGAATAACATCATCGGCTTTGATTATCCGGTAATCTAAATAATCTATGTTTTTAGATAGTTCCTTTAACACCGTGTCTAATTTTGTATTAGGAACCCTTAAGATAATGGCGTTAGTTACAACATAATAAGTTGTTTCAAGAGATGAATCCTCACTGACAGCTGTTGTCGAAACATTATTGATATTGCTTGTCAGGTTAGTGTAGGTTACAAATCCTCCTTGCCGGGAAGTAATATCTTCTATATCATAGGTTGATTTGATAACACTTTTGACCTTAAACTTAAGATTAGCAGTCCTGATAAATTTATGCGTAGAATCCGTATTTGTTTCAATAGCGGCAGAGGATGAAAAAACGTCAGAAAGGGCTCCTTCATCCTGAGAAACTCCATTCTTGTCTCCGGAAGATCCGCATGATACAAGAAGAGCAAATAACCCGATCATTGTGATGGCTGGCAGAACCTTATGCATAAGAGTGATTTCAGATTAATTGCTGTGAAGCGGGGAAAGTAACCTTTATATAAATTGTTTTAATTGTTTACCAAAAGTTAAATACCTACTATTCCTTTTTGTCGTCGCGTCCTCATTAGGGGCGCCTCTAAAAACCCCTCAGACAAGGCTTGCCCATTAAATAACACCGGAGTACAGACGAAATGCCTTGCGGCTCTATGTAAATGAGGATGTTATGAAATGGGTCCCGCACCTGCGGGACAGTATCAGGGGTTTTTAGAGATGCCCTTAGGTTTGACCTAACTCCCATCCCCTATTTACCTGCTATCGTGTCTTTTTCTAAAATAAGGAAAGGTTCAATATTGTCTGGTTAACTTGATACCATAAGGTCCGGAGAAAAGATATGGAAGATTTCGATCGGCAGTAACGAATACTTGAAAATTATTTTCGGTAACTAACCGTAATAATTCTCCATTTTTCTTTCCAAGCCAATTCAGATCTTATAATGATAAAACTTCATGTTCGCTTCCAAAGAATTCAGATTACTTTACAGGTAAACTTTCATCAGGCAAAATTTTCATGAAGCACCTTTTCAGAAGTTATAGAAGTTTTTGCCATTTCTACAACCTTAATTGCAGCAACTTTAGTAACGGATGGGTAATCCCCAAGAAACATTTCAAGATCATCACCCCCTTCCAAATAATCGAAAATAGTTTGCACAGGCACTCGTGTTCCTGCAAATACGGGAGTACCACTCATAACCTCCGGATCAATACTTATTTGTCCGTATAGCATCTCATTCAATTTTCATAAACTTAGTACTTTTTTATAAGCTGGTAACATTGGAAAGCGATTTAGGGGTTGCCTGGGGGATAATCCGGAGCATACTGTCCCCCCCCTACATCCGGCGTTATTCAGTCGTTTTATAAGGCATCGGTTTATTAATTTGCCGTTCCGACAGATACTGACCCCCTTTCTTTAATTACTTTCTTTCTTAAAAATATAATAATTATAGATTTTATCGATCCGATATTCGTTATTTTCTATGGTGATTTTCTCGTTGCCATCCATCCATGTATGATTGCCCATATACACTTTTAAGGTGTCTATTTTTTCTTCGCCTTTTGCTTGTCGGGTAATGGCATTTGCGATGGATTTAATTTCTATCGATTGTTTGCTATCTGAATCTCTGCCACCTCTTACTTGCCCGGTATACGTGCCTTGAATGGCTTTGGCATCAAAATCCAACGGAGCTTGTTTATACTCCTTTTTATCCAATAACTTCCAGGTAATTTCATATCCAAAAAACCGGCCTGTTTTGTTGGGCCCTATTGTGTTTATTAAACAAATGATGTATAAATCTTCGTCTGGTAAATACTGAACAAAAGATGAAAATCCTGTAATAGCACCACCATGAGAAATTTCTTTGTGACCATAATTAGAGAAATTAACCAATGCTTTGGCATAGCTTACTGCTGAACCATCTTTTAATTTATCCGGAGTAATCATCGATTGATACATGGGTGCTGTTAGCACTTCGCCGTTGTGTAGCGCTTTCATCCAAATCAATAAATCTTCTGTTGTGCTACAAAGCGAGCCTGCTGAATACGGCCAAACGTGATTTTGGTAGCCTCCTCGTTTAAGCCCGCTTTTAGAATACCCATAACCAATTACTTTGTTTTTAACAATCCCGGTAATGGATGAATAGCTTGTATGAGACATGCCTAAAGGCGTAAAAATCTCTTGTTTTAGAAACTCCTCATACGTTTGTCCTGTTATTTTTTCTATAATTAAGCCCAGGAAAAAGTAAGCCGTGTTATTATAAATTAATGCTTCATTTGGTTCAAACACAAAGTCATTCCGCTCTACCAATCGCACCAATGAATCTTTGGGATAGTTCATCATAGACATATCCCAAAATTCTGGAATTTCTGTATAGCTTGGAATTCCGGAAGTGTGGTTTAGTAAATTGTTAATGGTAACTTTTCTTCCTTTTGTATCGAATTTTAAGTACCTGGTAAAATCATCATCCAGGGAAAGCTTTTTAGCTTCTACTAATTTTAAGATGGCAGCTGCGGTAAATTGTTTGGTTACGGAGCCAATATCAAAAATTCCGTCATTAGGCATAGGTACTGATAATTCAAGGCTCGCATATCCATAAGATTTTTTAAGAAGCGTCTTACCTTTTTGATATATTAAAATGGCAGCTCCGGCTATTTCAGCACTATCGATACTTGCCTGAAATAGGGAGTCTGCATAAGATTCCAGGGGAGTGGTGGCTGCCGACTTTTTACCTTCCTTACAGCCCGTTGTTGCAAGCAGAACTGCTGCTGCTAAGAATACTATTATTTTCATAGTTTGATATTCTGTTATTTTATTCACTGATTTTACTTAGGACACTACTTCAACTTCTTCAACAAGTAAGAATAAGTCAACGCGTATGATTTTGCACTTTGCTCATTTGTGGAACTACCTGCATGGCCTCCTTCGGTATTTTCGTAATAGTAGGTTTTGTAACCCATATCATTCATTTTGGCTACCATTTTACGGGCATGACCAGGGTGAACCCGATCATCACGAGTTGAGGTGCCGAAATAAACTTCCGGATATTTTACTCCTTCTTTAAGGTTATGATAAGGCGAGTATTTCCTGATGTATGCCCATTCTTCAGGAACATCAGGATTCCCAAATTCACTCATCCAGCTTGCTCCAGCCAAAAGCTTATTGTAGCGTTGCATGTCCAACAAGGGAACCTGACATACAACAGCGTTGTATAAATCTGGTCGCTGCGTAAAAGCTACCCCTACCAAAAGACCACCATTACTTCCGCCCATTACACCCAAATGTTTTGGCGATGTGATTTTCTTAGCAATAACATCTTCAGAGATGGCATATAAATCGTCGAAAGCATTTTGTCGCTTTTCTTTTATGGCATCCAGGTGCCATTTAGGACCATATTCTCCACCACCCCGAATATTTGCCAATACATAAACGCCGCCCATATCTAACCAGGAAACGCCGGTTGATGCACGGTACGAAGGGCTTTCAGAAAGCTCAAAGCCGCCGTAGGCATAAACAAGGGTTGGGTTGGTACCATCCAATTTCAGGCCCTTACGAGATACCACAAAATATGGAACCATGGTGCCATCCTTAGATTTTGCTTTGTATTGCTTTACTTCGAGATTGCTGGCATCGAAATAGGCAGGCAGGGATTTGTAAGGCTCAAAGGTATTACTGCTTGCATCGCCCATAAATAAAGTAGTGGGTGTGATGAAGTTTTCAAAGTCGAAAAAATACTGATCAGAAAGGTTTGAAGTGACCACAACATCAAGAGCTCCTAATTTTGGCGCATCCACCTTTTGATTTGTCCAATTCCCATTAATAAATGAATAGACGTAAAGGTTATTTGTAACATCGGTCATTACATTAACCAGTAATTTGGTTTTAGTAGAAGAAATTCCTGAAATACTTGAAAATTCATCTGGTTTCAGGATGACTTTAATGTCTTTAGTTCCTTTTAATAATTCCGTGAAATTGAGACTAATCAATGTGCCTGTTGTATAGGTTATTTCATTAACTGTCCAATCTGATTTTAATTGCATAACGAATTGGTTGTTATGTACAATTAATCTTTGGTACGCTACTACACCTATAGCAGCATCTTTGGGTATATCCAATGGCACAATCATATTATTTATCCAAACCGAAAGTTCACCTGATAAGAAACTAGATGCTTTGGCCAAAAAGGTGTATTGTTTGTCAGCATCGTGGATAATATTACCTATAGCTAACACATCGGTAGTTTCCGCTTCATAAATAAGTTGCGCATCTTTCAAAAGCGTTCCTCGTTTCCAAAGTTTTACTTGTCTCGCATAACCCGAAGTAGTCATGCTGCCTTCGCCAAAATTGGTAGCTACAATCAGAGTATTTTCATCTACATAACTGGCTTCGCCTTTTGCCTCCTCCATTGAAAAACCGTTTTCAATAAATTCTTTTTTATTGACATCAAATTCTTTGATATACACGGCATCGCCACCACCATCAGAAAGTTGAATTAAAAAACGATTGTAGTCAGGATATAAACCGCTACTTCCTTTATAAACCCATTTTTTACCATCCCTTTCTGAAAGCGCATCAATATCGAGCAAAGTTTCCCAAGTAGGCTTCCCGCTTTTAAAATTTTCTAATGTTGTCCTTCTCCAAATGCCTCTCATGTGGTCTGCATCTTTCCAGAAATTATAGGCATAGTTTCCGTGAATGGTTGGGTAGGCAATTTTTTCAGTAGAATTAAGGATTGCCAAATTCTTACTATAGAGATCCTGATAGACTTTTTCGGAGGTCAATGCTGCAACGGTAGCTTTATTTTGTTTTTCAATAAATTCCAATGCCTTTTTGCCATCAACTTCTTCAAGCCACAGGTACTTGTCTTCCTGTGCTTTCATACCTTGGTTAATGCCGAAAATGGTTAGTAATAGCAGGATATAATTTTTCATGATTTTCTATTTTTAAATTTGAGGTTATTGGGTGAAGAATGTGTTAGCTATCGTTTATTTTATACCGAATCCTGCTTTTATAAATTCTATCGCCTTTAAGTGCGCAGGGGTTTCAGTTTTAACAGATATCCAATTTGACACATCGTGACCTACTCCTTCATTAATAAAATTGTTGGTTATTATCCCATTTTCTTTTAACTTTCTCATAAACAACTCTTCTTCAGCTCTTGATATCTCAAATTCTCCCAAAATGTTGAATGTAGCAGGTAGCCCGGAAAGGTTTTTAGACCAAAGCGGCGAGCCATAATCACTTCTTATCTCTTATTTATTAGAAAAATATAAATCTTTACATGCAGACCAGGAGGAACCACCACCATCAAGTGCGGCATACACCAATAGTTGAAAAGAAAACTTTGGGCTACCTTTTGAATCTCTTGCTCTTAATGTTGTGGCAGCAGCAAAATAGGCGCCGGTACTTTCGCCTGCAATGGCAAATTGATCTGTATCCACTGAAAGTTCTTTTCCATGGTTCCATATCCATTCGGTGGCATCATAAACATCATTATGGCCAGCAGGGTATTTGTTTTCCGGAGCTAATCTGTATTTTATGGCTATCACGTTCACGCCACTTTGCATGGCCAAATACCTGCAAATTTCATCATGACTATCAAGACTGCCTGCAACCCAGCAAGCACCATGCACATAAATTAAAGTGGGCTTTAAATCCGAGCCGTCAGGTTTGTAGATTCGGATGTCCAATTCACGTCCGGTTAATTGAATTGTTTTGTTTACAACCGTTAAGTCAAACTGAGTTGTGTCGGGCCTCATAGACTCCACTTGCTGTCTAAATTGGTCGATACTTTTGGGAGTAGATAACCAAGCCTCCTGGGATATTCCTATTAATGGAATAAAAAGTAGCAATGCAATAAAAGTAACCTCGAAGTTTTTTTTTGATTTCATGAAGCGATATTTAAGGTCATTATGTTCGTTTAAATACTATGATTTTTAATATAAATTTTACCCGTTTTGAGTGACGTTATTTTTTATCATTCCTGATTATTTCGCCTTCTTTCATCACAAAATGAACGGTCTTAATTGCCTCGATGTCTGTAATTGGATTGTTTTTAACTGCAATGATATCCGCAAAGTAGTTAGATTCAAGAATGCCTCTTTCCTTATCAATGCCTAAAAGTTGGGCTGCTTTGATGGTCATTGTCTGCAAAATATAGGAAGCTGGTATTTCAGCTGCTTTCCATGTTTCTAACACTTTAAGACTTGATTGTACCCGGTTTAATCCTGGCAGATCAACAATGATATCTGTTCCAAATGCCATTGAAGTTCCTATTTTATACGCTCTTTTAAGTCTGCCCACAAGATTATTGTTTAATGCTGTTGCTGTCACAGAGTCTATACCATAGGCATACCAGTTGTCAAAAGAAAAGTCTGTACCTACTAAAAATATTCCTTTCTCTTTCATTAATTGAAGCTGTTCATTGTTCAAATCAAATCCATGTTCAATGGCAGCTGCACCACCGGAAATCACATTGGATGCCGCTAGACCCCCTGCTACGTGAACGGTAACTTTTAAGTTGTATTTTTTAGCTTCGTCTACAGCTGCCTGAATATCTTCTGCATTATAAATCCCATTGTCACCGGTTACCAATTTGATGGTTGTGGCACCGTTATACATATTCTTTCTTACAGCCTTCTTTATTTCATCAGGAGTATCTGAATCTATATACTCAAAATCCCACATATGTTCATGTTCGGGGTTTACACCGCCAGATTGTCCCCCATATGGTGCAATAATTTTTCCTGCATAAATAATAGTGGGTCCTTGTATCCATCCATCTCTGAGTGCTTTGATGATATCTGCGGTGGCGTAATTGGCATCATTCCCTATTTCTTTAATGGTTGTAAACCCGTTGTCCAAAAACTGTTTGGCAACAACGGTACCTCTTATGGCACGCAGGGCTGTACTTTGGCTTGCATATAGTTGTTCTATTTGAAGGTTTCTATAAGGAAGGTTTGCAGTTATATGTACATGGCAGTCCATCAGGCCCGGTAATACCCAGGAATCAGAAAGGTCTATCAGTTTATCTGTCTTATTAAATTTTAAATTAGTTCCTACCTCTTTTATTTTGCCATTTTCAATAACTATTATTTGATTCTCCAACATTTGGCCACTGCGTGCATCAAAGAAATGACCTGCTTTAATTACCGTAGTTTGTGCATTCAGAATGAAAGCAGTAAAAAGAATGCTTAGTAGAAATAATATTTGTTTCATTTTCTATTGATTTAAATAACGCATATTGAAACTAGCTCTGTTTGAATGTTTGCTACGCCTTGTCTAATTGTAAAATAGTTTGAAGCAATACATTCGCTCCGTTCACCATATCCACCGTTTTGGTAAACTCTTTGAAGGAATGACTGATGCCCCCGACACTAGGCACAAAAATCATTGCCACAGGAGCAATCAGGGCCATTTCCTGAGAATCATGTCCGGCACCACTTTGCATGTATTTTGTGCTTAAGCCCATTGCTCTAGCTGATTTTTCGATGGCTTGCTGTAATCCTTTATTGGTTAATGCTGGTTTTGATTCATTGGCTTGTCTTTCAAAACTGAATTTAGTTTTGGTTTCTGCGGCAATATTTGCTGCATGTTTTTCCATTGCTGCAAAAAGCAATTCTATTTTTTCAACGGATAAATCCCGTATTTCTAAACCCAATACCACTTTACCCGGAATGACATTATACGCACCGGGCATTGCTTCAATTTTGCCAACCGTTGCCACATGATGTCCTTCTATTTTAAGGGCTATATTATTTACTTCTTCAATAAATTTTGCGGCAGCAAGCAAGGCATCTTTTCGAAGTTTCATAGGCGTTGTACCGGCGTGATTGGCAAAACCCTCCACCGTTACTTCCCAGTGAACGATGCCTACTATACCTTCCACCACGCCAATCTCTATTTTTTCCTGTTCTAAAATGCCCCCTTGTTCAATGTGCAATTCCAACCAGGCATGGAGATCCCCTTTTTTCCGGATACCAGATATAATATCAGCAGGATTGCCCCCAATCGCCCTGATACCTTCGGCCATGGTAAATCCCATTTGACTTTTTTGCTGTAATCCCTCCTTGGTCAATCCTCCTACCATGGCCATGCTGCCGATCGTGCCCCCTTCTTCATTGGCAAAAATGATAACCTCCAGCGGATGTTCGGTAGTCTCTTTATTTTCGTTTAGTATTTCAATCACTTCTAAAGCAGCAATTGAGCCCAAGGTACCATCATAATTGCCTCCATCGGGCACCATGTCAATATGTGAGCCAAAGGCAATGGGTTTCAGCGAAGGATTTTTTCCTTTGCGTTTTCCAATGATATTTCCTGCTGTATCAATAACAGGATCAAGTCCGGTATTTTTCATCAGGTCCATAAACCATGCCCGCCCTTCGATATCGCCTTTGGTATAAGCAACCCGGTATCCATGTCCATTTGCATCCTGACCAAATTTGGCTAATTCGGCAATTCGGTCCACAATCCGTTTTTCACTCACCTTTAAAGTGGTGTAATTTTTAAGGTTTGCGCTTTTGAATGCTGTAAGTCCAAAAGCACCTAAACTAATTGCCGATAAGCCCGCTGTTTTGACAAAATTTCTTCTTTTCATAATTTATACTTTCAAATTGGGTGGATTTAAATATAGATATGTACCTGCTTTAATTTTATTTCTTAATACTATTCACTTCAATCCAATAGCCATCCGGGTCTTGAAAGAATACTTGTTTAATGCCATCAGACCTTACATTAATTTTATTGATAGTTTCAGGAAAATCACCGTATTCAATTTTCATTTTTGTAAGCCGCTGAACAAAAGCATCAAAATATGTCGTGGATAAAGCAAGATGGATGGCTTTATTGGTCTTAATCTCACCTGCTACATAAGAAACCAAGTGTAATTCCTTCCCTTCTCCCATTGAAATCCATCTTACATCGTCATACTTCAGGCTCGATGGAATTATTTCCAAATTGAGAACCTTTTTGTAAAATTGAGCGGATACATTTATGTCTTTAACTGATAATGCCATATGGTTAAAAGAAAGCGAGAAAGCTTTATTTTCTTGTGCATTAATAGCAACAAAACAGGGCATTAAAAGAAGTAAAAGGATATTTTTCTTCATGATTTAGTATTCCTTGATTTTAAGAAATCTTTTTTTAAATTTCATTTATTTGCGGTAATTGCTTTTCACAAATTGAACCGCTAAAGAATCTATTGTTGAAATTAATTCCCTTGAAACATCATCCCTGTTTCCAAAGACTGCAATAGTCAATGGTTTTTTCAAATATCTCTTAGTGTACGTATTTACTCCGTACCAGCCTCCGGAATGTTCAGCTATACTGTCGTTTACAAACCATCCCATGGCATAAGACAAATTAGAGTACATTGCTCTATCCGCTTTTATGCTGTCATTATTCTCAAATATCAACTGATGTATTTCTTTAGAAAAAATTGCATTGTTTCTTAAAGCATTGTCGTACTTAAAATAATCAACCACACTTGTATAGATACCTCCGGCTCCCAGAAGTCCGGTCAATGGATGGCCATCCATTTTACTCCATTTCCCCAAACTATCTTTATGGTAATAGAATGCTCTTTCTTCAATATCAACAGGACTATTTAAATTAAATGCAATGGTTCTTGTCATTCCTGCTTTCTTAAAAACATTTTCTTTGATGTAGTCTTCATATTTTTTTCCGCTTAGTTTCTCCACAATCAAAGGAAGCAATTCATAAGCTCCGTTATTGTACTCAAAGATTTGACTGCTGATATTTTTATTTCGAGTTTCTGCCGAATACCATTCTAATACATCCTTATTAGTGGCGATTTTAGAAGAATCCCAATTTGTCCCGAAATATTCTTCGGCATCCTCTATTCCTGAAGTGTGATTAATGAGTTGTTTGATGGTTATATTCTTAAAGGTTATAAAAGGAAAAAATGTAAACACCGTATCGTTCAACGAGATTTTTCCTTCATTTACAAGGCTTAGAATTGCCAAAGCTGTAAACTGTTTGCTCACAGAGGCCATTTCCATATTTGAGGATTTGGTAAGCGGTTCTTTTGTGTCCAAATCTCTCACACCATACCCTTTACCAATTAGCATTTTTCCTTCATAGGAAATCAATATTGCTACTCCCGGTTCATTTGCAGCTACATCAGTATTCACAATTGAATCTATTTTTGCCTCGAAAAGTGCTAATTCCATTGAATCTGATTCAGATTTTTTATCTGCTGATGAGTTACAGGATAAAAATGCGATAATGATAATTAGTAATAATTTATTCATGATTATTTAATTTTTAAAATGTTTAATTCACCGAAATCAACATCCAGTAAATTTTCTTGATCTAGGGAGAATCCTATTATTTCTCTTTTCGTATTAAAGTTAAATGTTAAAAATCCATCAGGAACCCGAATGTCATTCCAGTCTATTTTAAAAGTATCAAAATGCCAATGTTCTAATTTTCCTGTGAAGATTGGCGAATGAGAAAATGAAATTTCTAATTCCTCTTTATCGGTAAAGTTTATAAAAATATCACCATACATTTTATCGCTGTATGTTCCAGCGTATTTATTAATATCTAACGAAGGTTTTGTTTTAGGAGTTTTAGAAATTTGAATAGGTGCTTCTTTTTTCTCTTTTAAATTCCGATTTCTGTTATCCAAAACGCTGGAGTATATGTCATAGGAATTATCATTAAGTACCTTCTCTAATATTTTAGCTGTCAATAAAAATGTTGCTGGTTCTTCCGCTTCATTGGTAAGTATTATAAAGCCAAAATTCATATCTTTTATCATAACAAGATTGGCCGACATACCATCAATACCTCCACTATGTTCAATAATTTTATGTCCATTTTTTGGGGTTAACCACCAGCCCAATCCATAGGATGTAAATTCATTATTAAAAGGTGCACCTGTAAAAGGAAAGATTATTTGAGGTTTAAAAAATTCATTAATTACTTGTGATCTAACAATAGTATCATTACCAAATACTCCATTATTCAGCAATAGTCTTATATAATTTGCCATTTCGTTAGACGAAGAATAAATAAAACCAGCAGGGGCGAGATTGTCTCCTTTTTCCTGTTTTATGGCAACTTTTTCGTATTGATCGTTCCAAATATGTGGTTGAGCCAAATTGATGTTAGATTCTCTTTTAGTTGATACTGATGTGGTGTGTTTCATGTTGAGTTTATCAAAAACCTTGGTCTTAATGAAATCATCCCATGACATTCCAGAAACTGTTTTAACAATTTCAGAAGCAACAACATACATCACATTTTGATAGGCGGTCTTTTCTCTAAAGCCAGATACAGGTTCCAAATATTTGAGACGCTTTACTACCTCTTCTCTAGAATAATCTGAATGATACCAGAGTGTTCCACCACTTACATCTTTAAGCCCACTTCTATGGGTTAATAAATCTCTAATGGTGAAATTATCCGAAACATAGGGAGCGTACAATTCAAAATAAGGCAGATAGTCTTTTACTTTATCATCCCAATTTATTTTCCCGTCATCTACTAATATCCCCACTGTTAAGGCTGTAAATGACTTGGAGATTGAACCTATTCCAAAAATTGTATTTTCATCAACTTTTCTTTCTTTATTAATTTCCAGGTTTCCATATCCTTTGGAAAATATGATGGAATCATTTCTAACAATACCAATCGAAAGACCAGGTACGTCAAAATCTTTTATAAGTTGAAGAATTTGCAAATCAAGCGAGTCTAATTGTATTTGTTGAGCGTAGGAATTGGAGCATAAGAATAGTCCAATTATAAAGCTGTTTAAAATTGATCTCATATTATCTTTTTTTATTGATATACATTGTTATGCCCAATTTTTCTTTTATTTCTTAAAATTGAGAATTTGTTTTTTTATCGCCGGGTCATCAGGAAAGCACCATTGTTCCGCTATTTTACCATTACTTATTCTGTAAATTGAAACTTCGTAAATTTCAATTTTTGCTCCGGTTGAATCCATTCCCTCGTACGTTTTGGTATGCGTTGCTATAGATTTATAGCGGGTGACCACTTTATCTTTTTCCTGAATGACATCCACTATTTCTTCTTCCCAATCAGGAAATATGGCTAACCAATCGGAAATGGTTTTTTTAGCCCCGTCAATGCCTTTCCATTCTTCACTTGTTAGATAATGACAGATAAAGTCAGAATTCAGGATATCATCTAAATTGTCAATGTTACTACCACTCCAAACTTTGTGATAGGCCAAAACAACTTCCTTGTTTTTTTCTAAAACCGATTGCTGATCTTTTGATTGGCAACTACAGAAAAGTAAAAATGGAATTAGTAGTATTAAAAATGTTTTATTCATACTTATAGGATTTAAAATATTATACTTTTCATACTTGCGCAATAACAACATTAGAGAACTGAATTAAAAAGAGTAGAAGGATTGCCTTTTTCATTATTAATCAGAGTTTCCCATAAATACCTTTATCCGCATACTTTGCTGCATCTTTCAGCAACGCGGTATATTCTTTTTCTTTAACAGAATCTCCTTTTTCTGCATAAACCAATCGTAAAGCATGATAGATGTAAGCACTTTTGGGGAATCTTTTTAAAAGTGCCTGGTAAGTTTCTATGGCATCGTCGTACTTTTTTGCTTTGATTTGTGCAGCAGCTATACTCATGGAAACAGGGCGGGCATATAAAGGGGGCTCACCATAACCAAGCTCTATTTCATTTTTATTTGCTTTTTTTAATAGCTTCATGGCTTGCTCAAAATCCCCCTGCAAACTGGCTATACCGCCTTGCAACTCTAAACTTGCAGTGTTTACGGTATTTTGATAATCTTCATTCAATGTGTTTTCCTCATCCGTTTGTTTGGCATTTCGCCAAAGTAAAGCATCAAGTTTATTAGAGGCACTTATGGCTTCGTCTAAATTATTATGATCCAAAGCCGCCATCCCTTTTGTAAATAAGGTTAGTGCTTTTTTAAACTCCATGTTTTCCTGACTGAAAACAGAATCCTGATCTACAATCTGCTCAAATTCTGCAGCGGCAAGTTCCCAGTTGGCAAAAGCCATTTCCATTTTGCCAGGTGCCATTAGACCCTGACGAAAAAACCGTCCATCGTAAATGTCTTTTCTATTTTTAGAAATGGGCATTTTTTTAAGTCTTTCTGCATAATACAATGCCTCCTTATGCCTGCCATCATGTACACAGTTATTAATCAGGTAATTGATGTTATGAATATAATTCCAGTTATCTACTTCTTCAATACCTTCGTTTTTCATGTAGGCAGAATCCACTTTTACCGCTGCTACAAAAGCATCATACGCATTTTTATAATTCCCTACCCTATTGTAAATATGCCCGGGCATGTGTACAATATGACCAGAGGCCGGGGCAAGCGAAGTAAGCAAATCAGCACTGGCAAGTGCTTCTTCCGGGCAGCAATTTTCTTTTAAGTGGATCCAATAATGATGAAAAGCATGACTGTTTGGCGCAATACGTTGAATTTCTCTTAACAAAAACTCGCTATACATTTGCCCTTCATTTGGTTTCATATCAGTATCAAAACCGCTCATTTTATTGAGTGCTAAAAAAAGCTTAGCCTCTACATCATCAGGATATTTAAAAACAATCAGCTCCCATTTTTTTATCATTTCCGGATAAGCTTTCCTTTTTAAAGAATCTTTCAATAATGCAATCTCTGCGTATAAACGTTCGTGTTCGTTGGCTTTTGGAAGAAGTTCTTTTATTTTTTTTACCGCATTCGTTAAGTTAGCTTTAAAAACACTGTCTTTGTCTGGCGTGGGCATTTGTAGTAATCCCCAATAGGGCATTATAGCCGTAGAATCGTTACGAATAGCTTCATTGAATGAGCGATAAGCTTCAAAATCCCAAAAATCATGAAGTAATGAAATCCCCTGGTTAAAATAAGCTTGAGTTTTCTCTGATGCTGTTTGAATCTTTAAACCAGAGTTACCAATGCCATTCATCAGTTTTGGTGCTGGAAGATTGTGAACATAGATAACTTCTGCCCTTGAGGCCATCATATGCGCAAGATGATCGTGGTTTCCTGATGAACCCTCTACTGTTTTACTATGCTCATGCTGGGCAAAAACAGATAGTGGTAATAAAGTTATAACAACTATAAACAGTGATTTCATTATATTTTATTTTGGTTAGTTAAGTGATTTTATTTTGATGAATCATGGTTGTTCTATTTTTCGCATAGTACCATAATTTTTAATCAAAAACTGGGATTTGTTTGAAGTTGTTTTTTTTTCGAAGCAAAAGTCCTATTACCTTTCTAGTTTAAAATCGGGAACCCGGTCCGGACGTTGGGCTGCATTGGCTACTTTCCACCCTGTTCGATACATCCACTCGGTCATTTTCCTTAGCTTGGCATAATCAATATTAGCGGCGTTGTCTTTTGGGGTATGATAGTCGGGATGAAGCAATGTCGTGTACATCAGCGAAGGAATCCCTAGCCTTGCATAGGGTAAATGATCGCTTCTGAAAAACCAGCCTTCCGGGTGGTCTGCCCGATCCCATTGGTTGTCTAATTTGAATTTTGGACCTTCCTCATTTGCTTCAAGTACCATTTTTGCCAGATCGTTTGAAGTAAGGTGCGGTGCCTGAATGCCTAAAACTGCGGCACTGTCGGGGTTATTTCGTCCAATCATGTCGCCATTTAATACGGCTACTATACTTTCGATGGGAACGGTTGGGTGTGTGGAGAACCATCTCGAGCCCAACAGACCGACCTCTTCTGCACCATGAATGACAAAAATTATTGAACGTTTGCCCGGTTTTTTCTGAAAAGCCCTTGCCGTAGCAAGCATAGCTACATTCACGCTACCGTTGTCATCGGCACCGTAGTAAATGCTGTCTCCGTCCACAACATTCCGAATACCGTGGGCGTCCGTGTGGCCGCTGTACAGTACATAATCTTTTGAAAGTGTTGGGTCCGTGCCTTTAATAGTACCCACAATGTTTACTGAAGGGTAAGTAAACCTATCAATTATTATGTTTGCTTTTAGTTGGGCAGTATTTTCAGCTATTTCTTTTTTTGCAGAGGCATGTACCCAAAAGACAGGAACGGTTGCAGTCACCTTTTCTCTCGGGCCGCCCTCCAAATCATAAGTTCCTGCTTTGAAATTTTCTACCGCATCTGCCCATACCTTTTCCGTATCATTATCCGCAATTAGAACCAATGCTATGGCACCTTTTTCTATCAAGGCGTTGCCGTATTTGTTCATCATAAGCCGCTGATACCTCCAGGTAGGCAATGAGAAACTGATGGGTAGAATTCCAAAAACAGCATCAAAGGCAACTACTTTGCCTTTTACGTCTATATTTTTCAAATCAATGGCAGATGCTTTGCCTAAATAAACGACGGGTTGGTCAATGTGGGCAGGTGCCATTTGGGCAATGGCTACTTCACTCCATAAGTTGAGCGGTTGGTCATTAATGGAAACCGTACTTGTAGCTGCCACACGATTACGCCACATATCAAAAAACTGGAAGTAGGAATTGTTATCGCCCGCAGGTTTTAGACCGATACTTTTATACCTTTCTGCCACCCAAACTGCACCATTTAATTCATTAATTGTTCCCGCAGCTCGCCCTTTAAAAGGGGCTCCTGCAAACTCATACAAGTCTTTTTTTAGATCAGCCTCCTGAATGGCAGCAAGCCCGGTAGCAGGAATTTTTACCACCGATTGCGAAAAGCCCAAAAGAGCAAAATGACAAAATAGAAAGAGGAGTAGTTTTTTCATTGTTATTTATGTTAGATGTGTTCTTATTTTTTTAAGGTCTCTATTAATCTGATAATTTTAATACTCCATTTATATCTGATTCAACAGCAAAGCTTCATTTATTACCTCCTCATTATCTAAAGCAGCCACGCCTTGTGTTTGTTTACCCATATTTAAAAATTGCAACAGCGACCAAGGAGAACCCATCGTCTTTTTCGCCACATAGGCAAATAAGTGTAGCGATCCATCAGTGGTGCAAATAAAAATTTGAAACCTGGCGGCAAACCAACAACAACCGAAAATATTACAATTTCACCCGCCGCTTTGCCACTTGCCGCCATCCACGGTGGTATGGCAAAGTATAAAATTCCGATAGGTATACCCTGGGCAAGATATAAGGCAACAAAAGAAAAATACCTTAAAAAAGTATTTTCAGATAGTATTGGATTAAGAACGGATTTCGCCATAAATTAGATTTTCCCAATAAAACCTGAATAGTAATCTCACAATCAGACAGTTTTAATAGGAAAATAGTTAATAGAAATAGAATGGCAGCACTATTTTTGACGAACAGGACAAAATACCTGCTTAAATTATTGATTTATTTATCAAAGTAGAATTTGCATTGATAAAAAGTGGTGTTTGCGTTGATTTTTAGAATTTTAAATAAATCAGGCGTTATTCAGGGTTTAATAATTTTAATGGATTGCCAACTGCCCTTTGTACCGCTCCTCCATAACCATTCCAACGGACCAAACCTGTACTTGCTAAACCACCACCTGCTAAACAGAATTTGAATAGCAAAAAATACTAACCCAAGACCAAGTGCAGCCGTTCCTGATAGTTTTAGTAAAAGACCCAAACCATAACCATAGAAAAGGAGTACACCAAAAGCAGATTGCATGACATAGGTAGTGAGCCCCATTTTTCCAACGGGGATTAATTGTCGGATGAAAGTATGGAAGAGCCTGCTTTTATAAAGAATAATTAAACAAACTATATAAAATAAAGGCATAAAAAGGTTTGAAGCGTCTTTCGCAATTGCTCCTAAAAAACGAATATTATCAGTATTTGAAGGCATCGAAAAATAATAATTGATGATGGTTAAGGGAATACCGGTAAAACCTGAAATAGCGAATACCTTTTTTAAAGGAATTTGACATATCTGCTCATGAAACTTTTTACGACCCACCCAAAGGCCCAATAAAAACAAACCTGGGATTACCCACAACCTACCACTAAATTTCAGGTAATTGTATTTATTGAAAAAACCGATGGTGCTGTTGGAAACAATTAATTTCCGGTATTCGCCACTCAATATCAGCTCAAAATAAGCTGTGGCCTGGCTTACCGGGTTATTTTCAGGAATTTCAGAAACGGCGATACTTTTATCTTTAATTACAACTTCAGTTTTCTTTGCATTAGAAGTTTGAAATAAAAGGACTGAGTTTTTCACAATAGCGGGGCCGTTGAAAGCAAGAAACAGGCCAAGAATCAAGATGATTTTATCAGGAACCCTTCTAAAAAGTACTAATACGATACCGAAGACAGCATAGACCGTCAAAAAATCGCCTCTGTAATGAATGTGGTGGATGTAACCAATCATGAAAAGCAATATCATTCGCCATACAAACTTTAAAGAGCCTGATCCTTTTTTCTGGTCTAAAATCAAATAGAAACTTAGCCCAAATAACATGGAGAATATTGCATAAAACTTTCCCACAAACAGATTTTGAATGACAATTTGTGAAAAGCTGTCTATAGGATATAAAATATTAAATCCCACATATTGAGGCGGTGTCATGCTTGCCAAATAGCCTTCAAACATATGAGTCATTATTATTCCAAATAATGCAAAGCCCCGCAATGCGTCAATTTGTTCAATTCTCTTTATTATCATTTCCCTGTTTGAAGGTAATTTTTAGTACTCGCTAATATTAAACGAAAAATAATTAATAGAACCAGATTATTAGCTCCCTTTATGACAAATTGGGTGAAATGCTTCCCCAAACCATAGATTTATTTACCGAATAGAAATTTACGTCTGCTAATACAGTGTATTTTGCTTTAACGATTCAGGAATTTAAATAAACCAATCCATCTTACTAATTAATAATTTTGATAGATTGCCAACTGCCCTTTGTACCGCTTCTCCATAACCATTCCTACGGATCAAGCCCGCACATGCTAAACCACCACCTGCTAAACAGGATTTGAATAACAAAAAATATTTACCCAAGACCAGGTGCAGCCGTTCCTGATAGTTTTAGTAAAAGACCCAAGCCATAACCGTAAAAAAGGAGTACCCCAAAAGCCGATTGCATGACATAGGTTGTGAGTCCCATTTTTCCACCGGGGATGAATTCCGGTATTCACCATTCGATACTAGCAAATTTGATTTAGTAAAAAAACAGACGATTATGCTGATATTGCTTTGCTAAACAGCTTTACCACCTTATTTTTTCAACCGATTATATTTTTTAAGTGTTTTAATAAGTAAATCGTGTGGTAAAGCATAGGATTTATTTCCATTGATTCCTTCCATCGTTTCAGCCGCTACCATTGCATTGATAATCGCTTCTTCAACTGCCTGAACGGTTGCTTCAAAAACCGGCATTAGTTGGTCATTCGGCAGTGATTCGACTGTAACGGTTTTGTCTCTATTAAATGCATTTTCATTTGCAGTAGAGAAGGCCAGGAAAATATCACCGGAGCCATTACTTCCCCGTCCTCCTACAATGCCAACTCCTAATGGAATTCTTTGTGCAATTCTTTTTAATTGATGAGGCAAAAGAGGAACGTCTGTTGCAACTATTACAATAATAGAGCCATCGCCTTCTTGTCTTCTTGATTTTGGTGGCGCTTTGTAAACATCATTTAAGGTCACTAGCGTTGCGTTGTTTTAATAATTAGTTCTTTGAAAGTATTGTCGGTATTGAGTTTGCGAGGTTTTTCTGCCTAAGACGATTTCAATTTTTGAAGGTCAAAAAAAATGTAAATTGCTGAATATCATATACTTATGCA
>JBGSMI010000368.1:0-31262 GCA_041740215.1 Ferruginibacter sp. | reverse complement strand
CAAAGTCCAATTTCTCCAGGTTATAATCAGTAGCAGCAGTTATATAAAATGTGATGCTTGATGCCTTGGCAACTAAAAAACTATTGATGGAGGTTTGCACATTTCCATCCGTAAATCCACTTACTAAACCTTCGAACGCAGTATGAATTCCACTGGGACCAGATTCCAATGATGGAGCATCAACCACTTTGCCTGACATACGAATTTGATTCGACGAAACGGCAGAATAGTTAGCATCCTGCAATCTGCTAAGAGATGCTTTTAAAGACAACTTTCCAGGTTGGTCAGTTGTAATCCGCACCACAATAACATTATCGGGTGACGAAGCAAAAACCTCCTGCGTTATGGTTTGGTCAATGCGCTTAAAAGTAGTCTTAACAATACCCGATTGTAAATCCAATTCACGACGGTAATTTGTAGGCGCCGGGATTAACCATTCATCAATGCCATAGTCAATATAAAAATCACCAAGCGGTTGATAGGAACGTAATAACCCTGGCTTACTCATTATTTTTTCGTCAGCCAGTTTGTTAGCTTCCAATACTTTGCCATCGAATAGCAATTGTTGAAATTCCTTCAGCGTTTCAGGTTGAACAATCTTATTTGCATCTACCGTACTACCCGACCAAAGACTTTCCTCATTCAGTTGAATCCTTTCTCGTTGGAAATGACCAAAAACCATTGCACCCAACCGACCATTACCTACCGGCAAAGCCTCATTCCAGTTTTTTGCCGGACGATCATACCATAATTTTATCGATTCTTTTGACGTTACAGCCTGCGCAAAAGCTATGCTTTTCAACATTAGAGTGAATAATATCAGCACATATAATTTAGTACACTTCATTCAAAAAATTATTTAAGTAACGCTCGGCCAAATAGCTGTTGACAATGGGATTTCGATAAATTAAATTTTCTTTTACTTTCATTTGCTGCCCTTGCTGGCAATAAGCAATGGCAGGTAGAAAAGCTACATACCAAAAAAGAATTGCCCTGATTTTAATTGTTTGCTTTTTCATTGTTGATTAATTTTCAGCTATTGTCAAATCATTTGTTTTAAAGAAGATATTCACGAATGAATATTCAATTTTTTATTTTGCGCCCCGATTGACAATTTACACGATGTATTCTAAACTTACGTATTTGGTCAGTAGCTGTAGCAACTCCGGCAAAGTACATTTATATGTCGTTAAAGATCTAACCAAAAAATTCATCCAGAACTTCAGATTCGTTAAACTTAATAGCCTTCTCTTAAAATCAGCTTAATTTCAAAACCTTATTCATTATAGTACATTTATAAAAAATTTATCCAACTTTAATTGGTACTAAGCATTGTAATTGTCAGCCCTCTTTCAGGCGCAGTTGCAGGAAAATAAAGCTCCTTACTGACAGAAGATGTTCCCTTTATAAAGTATTCTATGTCATTCCCGACAATTTCAGTTGCAGGAATTTTAAGAACGAAATGATTTCTTTCCTTTCTAACTGCATTCAGCATTTTGTATTTTTTTTCCCCAAGCGGTTTCCAAAAAAGTTGCACTTTTTGTGGATTGCCGCTTTCAACAAAAAACACATCAAGGTTCAGGTTTTCGCCAGAAAGCAAACTCGTTCTGGGCGATAGTACAAACAGATGTGGATTGCCAGTGTAATTGAGTGGCCTGTTTTTCCCAAACTGTCTTGCGATGCAAATCATATTGCCAATTTCACCAACCGATGAAGCTGATTCAATTAAGGCAGTCATGGCTTCTCTCAAATAAAATGCTTCTTCCAATTTGTTCGTTGCCGATTTAAATTTGGCCAGTCCACGCAAGTATTTGTATTGATTTAAATAATAGTCAAAACGTTCAATGTTTCCTTTGCCCACAATTTTAGGCCGCAGTCT
Source organism: Ferruginibacter sp. (assembly GCA_041740215.1). Classification (GTDB taxonomy): domain Bacteria; phylum Bacteroidota; class Bacteroidia; order Chitinophagales; family Chitinophagaceae; genus Ferruginibacter. Next base: position 29,383 of record JBGSMI010000368.1, on the reverse strand, counting down.
TTCGAACTGTGCCACAAAATCATATTGGTCTTTATTTAAAAGCCAATAGGTTAAATCTTTCTTGATTCCACCGGGCCACATATCCAACCATTGCGATGCTTCGGGTAGCTTACTATCAATTTGCTGAAAAATTTCTGAAAGCTGATCAGCAGTTTCAACACCAAATTGAGTTTTTGCAAAATCATCATAAAATGATTTTGTATTTAATTGGTTGTTCCAGCCCAATTCGGCCAATGCCATGGTTTGAGGAGTAAGCGTTTTAGTACGCCAGTGTACGCCTATCAATCCTTCGCAACCATATTTTTTAGCATCGAAAGCATTCTGTATGGTTCTATTAACCCACAACTGGGGAGAAAGCAAATTAAAATCATCTTCCATCCATGGAATGTCCCATTTACGGCGACCCGCAATTTGCGCCCATTCAGGTTGAACAGACCCCTTGCCCACATTCAGGTTTTGGGTGCTCATGATGATTTTCTTCGGAAGGTTATGATCCAACACCAACGGATCATTTTGTGTTCCTAAAGACCAGCCCATAGTGGCCATTTCAAATGGCGCTTCTATGGCGTTCCGTGCAGCAAAAGCGGCCTTGTAAGTATTGATCAGCTCATCGGTAGTATTTTTGGGAGGCGAAGAATAAGACCATGTTTCAGGGGAACTGATCCAGAAAAAATCAGGCTTTACGACACTACCCAGCTCTTTAAAAAGCGTTTCAAAATACGCCTGGTTTCCACGGTTCTCATTCCCGATTGCACATTTGATATCGAATAGATGCGCAAAGGAAAAAACTTCACCCATGAACTTCATGTTTGCCGCTTTCATATAGGCTGATCGTTCTTCGGGTGTAGTCAATTTTCGTGCTTCCAGCCAACGGTCGCTCCCGTAAAGACTGCTTTTAAAAAGCTGCCCGGCGCCAAAGGGAGGTGTATCTATCCAATAGTCACCTGGACCCCATTGCTGCTTTTCCGGAGGAAAAATATAAGTTCTCCGGTCGCTTTCAATGAAATCGTAAATCAGGCCTATAAAATTTAATCCCATCTTAACCTGTTGTGATAAATAAAATTTGTAAGCATCTTCATTCCAGTTTTCCGGTCCTTCGGGATTCCAGCTATGATAAGGCAACATACCCCGAATGGCAAATTGCGGTTGGTAAATCCGGTCAATTTCAGGAATTTCCATCGGAACAATTCCATCAGGAATAACATCGCCGTTGAGGGTATATCTAATCCCGAAATATTCCATTAATTTGTAAGCAGCGTGCAAAGTTGAAACTTCATTATAGCCCGTTACAAGCAATATTTTCCGATTTTCAAGGGAATTGAATTTCGAAATGTTGCTCCGGGATCCGGTCGGTAACAACACCGAGCGGGCCTGACGATTTTTAAAAGTGAAAGATTTCAGCATGAATGCTTCGTCTTTCAATGACTTTAACGAGTCTGAGGCTTCTACCAAATCGGAAAAATCAATGATCATTTTTGAACGAGACGATCCGATTAATACTAAGTCCGATGAGGCTAATAACTGATTCCAATCTCCTTGAATGATCTTTATTAATTTACCTGTTCGCAAATACAAATACCGGCGTACTTCTTTGGCAGCAAATTTTTCCAGATAACCGGATTCAGGAGCAATAAAGATGCTTATTGATTTTTTTTTCGATAAAGCCCGGGCAGTAATATCACTGATAAAAAAATGAAGCAAAAGTGCGGTGGATAATATTTTCAAGAGCTGCTTCATCGATTTACGTTCTCCTTTTTTGGGGCGATGATATGTTTTTCGGGGGCATCTATTAAACCGTTTTCGATAAAAGAAATATAACCAAGCAATGCACCCCAGTAATATGATTTTTGGCTACTTCCCACATCAAAACCTTCTCCGGTAATGGCACTGTAATTCTCATAAACATCACCTTTTAACTTCCAGGTTTTGAGCAGTATTTTTTTAGATTTCAAAGCCATATCTTTTGCAGCATTTCCAATGTTGTATTTTCGAAGGCCGAGATAAACCAGGAAATTCATGGGCCCCCATATTCTGCCCCTGAAGTAGTGATTGTCTTTAAAAGCTGGCTCATTTCGGGCAGTAGAAGGCATGATGTATTCGCCCCAAAATTCATCGGGGTTGTAAAAATGCTCCTGTATCATCCTTTCGGCCTGCTTTTGAGTGGCAACCCCAGCCAGCAGTGGGTAAAAGAGTGTGGGCGAAAGTTGTTCACTGAACACTCCGGTATCCAAATGCTTGTTCTGAAAAATACCAGCCTTATCATTCCACAATCTTTGAAGACTGGTGGAATATATTGTGGCTCTTTCATTAAGTTCTGATGCAATTTCAGGTTTACCGATTTCGAAGGCTATTTCTGCCAACGACTTGCAATCAAGTACGTAAAGACTCATCAAACCAACGTCGGCCATAAGCATGATATTTTTTTCTTTGTCAAATTGAACGCCGTCGTACATCGATGAATTATCAAGACCAGATTCGTACAATGCACCCTGCAATTCATTTACGCCATAGGCTAATTGCCGATTAGTTTTTGAAATATCATGGCGTGTAGAACCCCAGCAAAGAAAACCATCGAGATGGCGATTTTTATCCCACCAGCAATTCCACGACAGCAGTTCATTGAAGGTTTCGTACAGCAGCCATTTTTCCCGAAATTTTCGGTAAAGTTCCTTGATTATAAACGATCCAACCGGAGGCTGCGAACGATCTTCAGTTTTACCGAAACCAGTGGAGACATTCGGTATGAAACCTTTTGCCGTTATCGATTTGGTGATTGCCAGTGCATTGCTGTAAGCCAACTCTTTGTTATCGAATGAAAGCATATAGGCTGCAAAATAAGTGTCCCAAACCGGCAGCATAAACCCACCCCACATTTCGCTCCAGGCCTGAGAAACCAATGAGATGACCCGATTTCCGGTTGGTTCATAAATGGTATTCCAGGCCAACACATTTTGCATGGGTTCATACAAATCTGCATAAGACAGATGCTTAAAATTTTGAGTTTTAAGCTTATTATTTGCCTCGCTAATAACAGACTCAATTGTTTTGATGGTCGATCTTTTATCGGTTGATAAACCGACTTTGCCGGATAGCAACAAATCCAGACTAGAATCGCTGAAATTTAACATTGCCCCTTTTTGCTGAAAAACCGGATGGATGTTGATTTTGAAATTACTACTGCTGGCTGAAATCGCCTTATCCGAAACCTGGATCGTTCCTCGTGTTTTCCACAAAAATTCAGGTTTTATTTTTAGCACCGAATGTGCGTCAGTCTTAATTGGAGTAACCAATAAATTGAAATCATTTGCTGATGCGGCACTTTGGATTCGGAGGACCATCCCCTGCCATTCGATGGTTAAATCAGTATAATCACCATTATAAGTCCTGTTACCCTGATGAACCTTTTCAATCAAAGTCTTGTCTTCTCCCTGCCGTCCAATCAGCGTATTTTCCAGCGTTCGTTGGGTTGCAGAATGATGTAATTGTAAACTAAGTGAAAAACATCCAGGTAATAATACATGCGACAACACACTTTTTGTGTTCCACGTATTCCAACCTTTCGCCAGCGATTTTTTCAAGTGCTTGTATTCGGATCCTGAATAATTTTCAATCGTTGGCGTTTGTTGACATGGTCTTCCAATTACCTGTAACATCAAGACAAGTAAAGAAATTATACTGATATAATATTTAAGATGTTTAGTCATACATTGACTTTATTGAATTTTTTTCGTCCCCGCCACTTTTTTTTTACGCTTTCATACCATGAGCTTTTATTAGGAAACAGAAACGCTTAATTTTCTACAGGAGTTTCCGCTATAACATTCACTATAAAAAATTGAGCTGGCATTTTGAGCGTTTATAATTTTTATTTAATATCCTTTTTTTAACTGCTGCTTTACCCATTTTCCGACTGGTACGGCAATACACCTATACTTTTTTTCTGGCAAAGCCTATGCCTGACAGAGGGCTTTTTTCCTATGCCACGGAGGTACTCCTTCAGCCTCAATGGCTTTTAGGAAATACCTCCGTGATGCATGGGCAATCACCCACTATTTATCTAGCTGATGCAGTCGATATGCAGGCATATTGAGTTTACACCATTTATGTACCTACACCTGGTTTAATGCCTGGTTGAAAATCAAAATACCTATTGTTTTAAAAGCTTAATAACCTGACCATCTGACATCTTCAGGTTGTATAAACCAGCACCCAGGTTCGCCACATTTATTCTTTGTACTTGTTGCAAAATCTGGCCTTGCTTAACCAATCTACCCTGCTTGTCTACAATTGTGTACGCTACCGGTTTGGTGACTACTTTTCCTAAATCAACTGTCAACCAATTATCCTTAATTGGATTTGGATAGGCAGTAATTCTTGCATCATTTTCAACATTAATTACCGCCAATGGACTGTAGCTGAATTTCCCATCTAAGTCGATCATTTTAAGTCGATAACTATTTAATCCCGAAAGCGGATTATTATGAACATATTGGTATTTAGCAATATTAGCAGTTGCACCATTGGGGGATATAGATGCTATACTTGAAAACTGACCCAATTGAAAACTATGCTCCACCTCAAAACGAGCAATATTTATTTCGGAAGTAGTTTTCCAATCTAGGTGTACTTTATATTTTTGTAAGGTTGCATCAAAACTTAATAGATTGAGCGGTAACACGATATTCGCAACAAGTCTGATGGTTGCAAATACACCCGGTGAACTCCAAGAGTCATCTGTAGTATTAAACCAGGCCAACTTGCCTTGACGTGCGTTACCACCGTCATTATCAATTAGGTGGACATCCAATCCCATCAAATGACCATTCAACGGGGCGCTGGTGCCTAGTGTAGTGTAAGGGATTTTTACTTCAAGCGTGTATCCGGTTGCATTATCCAGCTTTACAAACTCTATACCAGCAGGCGATCCACCTCTTCCTGCATCAACTATTGAAGCCGCATTTCTCACATAGGCAAAAGAAAAATCTGTAGCACCGTAGTTTGCTGCTTTATCATTTTTAGCATCTATATAAATCTCCACACCATCATTCTCCCAGCGGTTTTGTGCTGAAACACCTAATATGTCATCCACTACATTAACGTAAAAATACAAGGCATCGTCTCGCCATAGAGCCGTCCACTGTCCTGAAAGATCCGCCACATTATCTACAACACCCGAACTAGGGTTACTGATATTGTAAACCGCACCGGTGTAGGCCGCAGCATCCTTTATCGCATCAATCGTAATTGGGATAGCCGATTTTGAAATTTCTGCATCTACTGCATTGGAGGTAACGTTTATAGTTGCTGATCCTGTAAACCCGCCATCTGTTGTTGTAACAGTAATCATTGCTGTACCCTGGCCCAGTGCCCTAACCTGACCGCTAGCAGATACCGATGCAACAGCCGGATTATTTGAACTCCAGGCAACATTTTTGTTGGATGCATTAGCTGGGGCGATTATGGCCGTTAATTGCTGTTGCTTACCAATTTTATCAAGGTCAGCCAAAGGTGGATTTACCGATACACCTGTAACATTTATGGTACCCACATTGCTCGTAAGCAACACCGTTCCAAAATTAGCGGGGCTTTGCCATGAATTATCGGCAGTTGCAAACCATGCCTTTTTGCCTTTCCGGTTAGTGCCGTCGTCGTTGTCAACAATATGTACATCTAGTCCAAGAAAATTCCCATTAACAGGTTTGGTAATATTCAAGGTTGAAAACGGTATCTTAACTTCAAGATCATATCCCTGAGCATTGTCAACTTTTACAAATGAAATGCCAGGAGGATTTCCTCCACGGCCTGCATCAACAAAACCAGTACTGTTTCTCACATACGATAAAGCAAAATCGGAACCGGTATAACCTGCACTTTTGGTATTCTTACCATCAATGTATATTTCTACTCCATCATTTTCCCAGCGGTTCGGTGCACCAACTCCCAGTGCATCATCCTTTACAGCGATATGAAAATAAAACGCATCACTATCCCAGGCAGACGACCATGAGCCAGACAAATCTGTAGTGGAAGCTATTGCGCCAACAGTATTATTAGTTATATTATAACTGGTGCCATAAGCTGCATCTTTAATACCATTTACAGTAATGATGTCAGCGGTTGCAGCAATCGTTCCATCTGTTGCAGAGGAGATTACCGTAACAGCACTCGAATCAGCAATACCGCCATCTTCGGTAACTGCCTTTATAAAAGTTGTTCCGGCTCCAATAGCTGTTACTTTGCCTCTACTATCTACTTTAGCTATGGTAGAATCTTTAGTTGTCCAAACAACAAACTCATTTTGGGCATTTTCAGGCAAAAATTTTGCAACAATTTGAGCGGTTGACCCTGGTCTTTCAAGTTCTATTGAGGCGGGAGACAGTGTAAGTTTAGTAACGGAAGGATTCGGTCCGGTGGCCCCATCTTTCCACCAAAAATATCCTTTATTTAAAGCATCTCTTTTCACAAATGGCCAGTTAGAATACCACCCTTCCTGTCCAAAGTCTGGGTTGCTTACAGCCCAATGCCACCAGCCTACTCCAAGCCTTTCAAGCGTTTGTACCTGATATAATTCACCATCAAGGCTTGGTCCGTTATTCCATGAAGTACTTAATACATTTACCGGATAAGTAATTTCGGTAGGCATGCCGGGATATTGCCGATGCAGCACACGGATAGGAATAGATGATTTTGCAAAACAATTACAACTATTATCCCAACCAAGATAATAGGTATGATAGCCAACGGCTGTAGTTGTCCAATCTACCCCACCGGGTATTAGTGATTCAAATCGTTGAATACCTGCAATGAAAGGGGTGTTGGTTTCAGTATCTTCAATAGAAGGGGGAGAAAACATAATCCGCATGGTATTTGGGGCAATCGTTTTACAAATATTGTAAAGTGACACTTGAGTACTCATATCTGTTCCTCTATCAGCGGCTACTGTAAAAGAGCCACTGCCTTCAGTGGGCTCATTCGCAACTTCGTAAATAACGTTTGTGCGATTTTTAAAATAAGGCGCAACTACATTCCAGAAGGCAGCCGCATGCGTTGGGTTTACAGGTCCCTTCCAGGCATTGTGATAGTTGATACAGGCATACATGCCATTTGCAGAAGCATTGTTAATGAAAGCTTCTAGTACATTTAGCATATGCTGCACTTCCGTGGGATTATTAAAATCTGTTAACTTATTCATATCAACAGGGTATCCATTAACCCTGTTATATGTTTCATGCCATGCCTCAAACCAAACAATACGTACAGAATTTAAATTCTGATTTGCCTGAGCTCTTAAGAACCCTACACTAAATGATGTATCATTCACCTGGGTGTTCTTATCAGCTATCCATGGTGAAGCTCCTCGCAACGGTGTATTGGCATCCGTTCGTAAAACTTTTAATTTTTTTGTAACATCGGTAACGTCGGTAATTTCTGCAACTTGTACACGACTTCTGTCCGTAGGAAGGGAAACAGATTGACCGAATACTACGTGCGTTAGAAAAAGAAACAAAGGAATGAAGCAACCTTTCAACATAAAATAATTTTTAGATTTGATAACAATAATTTTTCCGAAAAAATTGTATCAACGTATTTCACTTTAAATCAGCCGATCCAAATAATTTAAACAGATCAGATACTGAAAAAAAAGTCGTATAAAAAAAACGTTAAATAATAAATTCATTTTCACCCTATACCCTACCTGAAATTTCAGGTTACAAAAAACATCTGAAAACTTATCTGCTATTAGCTATACCAATTTCCAACAAGGGTGAAAACCATGTGGCTTTTAACCTACACACAATCAAATTGCACGTACAAAAAATAAAATACCACAAACAATTAAACCAGGTATCAATTCATCCTATAATCAATATGAATTGAGTACGAAAATAGTGATTGTACTTTCTTAGCTCTTCTATCCATTTAGCAATAGTTGATATTATATTAGCAATTAAATTAGCTGAAATATTCCTGTAAAAACTAGCCTGGGAAAATTTAAAATGCGCTCAATAAACATTTGAACGAACGATCCCAAATGCATGTATATTCATTTTATAAAACCGAATATTTTCACTCCTCTTTTCTGAGGAGAAGGAATACGGCTGTTATTGTAAAATACATTTTACTTTACTCCAAAAAATAAAATTTTAGCACTGCTTTCCTTAAATTCCATTTTGATAATTGCCCTGCCTTTGAGATCATATTTTGCCTCCACGCCTTCAGTATGCCAGTTGCTTTTTGCTACTTTATTTTTTGTGATGTAGGTGTAGCTGCCAGGCATATTTGCAAACACCACCACTGCACCTTTGCCATTGGCAATGTTTATTTTTTCATACACTTCCGGGCTTCTGCCGGGTGAGCCCGCCTGCACCGGATCACTGGCGGTAATATCATCCCTTACCATTTTATATTTGCTTAAAATAGTCTGAAATAATTGTACTCCCTCGGGTGAAGTTTTTAATATTTCGCCCCAAATACCATTTTGACCAAGTATGAGAGAAGCGATATTTATAAGCCGGGAATTTTGCGGGCCATCTGGTTGGTAATGGGTAAGAAATAAAATAGACGGGATCCATTTATCATTTACCAACACTGATCTTGTAAACCAACCACGGGCCGGACCAGGATGTACAAAAATATTGGCATTGCTATCTGGCAATGGTGACTTCCAAACCGCTGCCAGATCGAAATTGTGAAAATAAGGACCATTGTTGATGGTGAAATATTTTCCGGATGACAAAAAAGATAAGCCTACACTTCTGCCCTCTTCGGTAATATCAAAATCGACAATGGATTCGGGACAAGCTTTACAAAGTTTATCAACTACCTTACTCATAAAAATGGGCAACTGAAAAGCATAACTTTCTGCCCGTTCCTGCAGACTGTTTTTTTCTGTTCCGTTAAAAAGAGCTGCATTATTTCCACCATATTGTCCTACTGCATCCCATTTAAAATAAGTAACGCCCAACTCTTTTGAAAGCGCAATTAACTTATCGGCAAAGTCTTCCCAGTAAGGACTTACCAAACTAAGCTTTACACTTTCTTCCGTTTCCCAAATGGGTGAAGGAGTTTCACCAACTCCATTAAAAGTCAATAAATTGGAACGGTTATTCTTCAACATATCACTGCTGATGGATGCTGCCAGCGGATTAAACCAAAGCCCCAGTTTCATACTGTATTTGTTCAGCAATGCTTTTACCTGCCTTAATGTATCAGGAAAAAAAGTGGTATTCACCTGCCAATCGCCTGTCTTTAAAAACCAGCCTGCATCTAATACATATACCTCAATTCCCATCTGGTGTGCCACTTCAATTTCTTGTAAAGTGGTAGCAAGATTCATAGAAGTTAAATATTTACCACCGGCCCATTTGGTACGCTCCTGCCTGCCCCAGGTATTATAAAAAATATAGGGCTTACGGCTCTCCGATTGAGCGCTTAAATATTTCAATACAAAGCTTCTGTATTGCGATGCCATCGCATCGGCGTTACCTTTTACAGCAGCCAATTCCAACCAAATGGTTTCGTACGGATGCGTGGCATCAAGCGGCTGTTTATCAACGTAATTACCTTTGCATGCAGCTACTGTAACATCATGGTTTTGCTTTAACTGAAATTCAATAAACTTATCGGGATATTGCGAGCCATGTTCGTAAGCCATTAACATGGTTTGCTTTTCGTTTCCCGAAACAAGGATTGGCCCCATCAAACTTTCCTGGTTTTCAAAATAGCGTTCTTCAACCAGCGTTTCTGATAGATGATTGGCATGCACTTTATCATCAAAATCTGATAAGCGGATTTCTGTTGTAACAGCATTTGCAGCATAAGACACCGTAAAATATTGCAGGTTATCTTTCCCACTTTTCTTTGTGAGTAAGTGCGAACTATTTGAATTCAATGTGTACTTAAATCGTACCACAGGATTGGTTGCTGCCCATCTGAATGTGATGAGCAATTGCAAAGAAGTGTCGGCCAAAACCGTACCCACAAATGTTTGTTCCGTAGTTCCATTGCTTAACTTTTCAACAGCAACTGCTTTAAAGTTTTTAACATAACATTGAATGGTTTTGTGATCAATTTCAAATACCGGTGCTTTTATATTAATTGGACCTGGCGTGTTTTGTAAAGTATAAGTCCATAAAAATCCGGGCGCTTTTGAAAAACTAATATTGAACAGTCCCGTTGATATAACCGGCTTGTTATTCTGAGCAAGTGAAGCAAAGCCGTTACACATAACAATACAAACAATCAGCATTGCTTTTAGTAATTTTCTTATGGAACATTTATGAAGCATCATATATAGATTTGGTTGATCAATAAAAAAAGTAATTTATCTGCATTACTTAACCTACTCAATGATGAAGCTGATTTTCGAAAATGACTAATCCATATTGTGCAGCCTTCCATTTATCTTTTAAATAATCAGGAACTTGTATGGGTGATTCTGCAAAATTCCCCAGGATGATGTCCACATCGCCGTCACCATCTATATCAGCACTCTCGAGTGTTAACGATTTTACAGGCAAGCCACTTTGGTTGGTAAAGGAAGTGAATTGAAATTTGGCTGAATTGTCATTTTGCAGGTATACAAAAGATTCGGACAGCAGCCTGCCAAAATCGGGATAAAAACAACTGATGGCAATATCTATATCGCCATCCTGGTCAAAGTCTTCTGCAAGCACTCTTGTAGCACCGTACACCGGGTAAAAAAAAGTTTCTTTAAACTCATTATTCCCCTCGTTGATATGCACCCGGATACCATGATAGTTTTTAAGTACAATAGAATAATCTGCATTGTCTCCATTGGCGGTAACCATATCCATTAATCCATCCTTGTTGAAATCTGTTAGCACCAAATCGGTGGTTCCATAATCCGGTGGAAACCGCAGCACTCTTTTTGCATCAAATTTCAAATTGTCTTTTTGAAAAAAAATGTAAACACTTTCATCTGACTGTGCAAAGAGGGCTACTATATCTTTGCGCCCATCGCCATCCATATCTTTTAAAAAACATTTTACGCATCCGGGAACAGATAATAATTTTTGCTCCTGGTAACTACCATCATTTTTTGTTCTTTTAAAAAGCGATAAGGAGCCTAAATTTTTACCGAAATTTCCTACAATAATTTCAGGTATTCCGTCATTGTCCAAATCTTCCACTAAAGAACATACCGGTCTGTGTAGATTATTTAAAACAGGTTGGGCCACACTTCCTGTCGATAAATCAAATGAGCCGTTACTTAATTCAGTTGGAAGAAGGCTGCCAATTGAAGTAAAATAGGTCTTGCTGTTATCAAAAGTAAAATCAACTACGGCACTGCTTACATTTTCCGTTGATAGCAAACCTTTTCCCCATTGCCAGTTGAATACCTGGTTGTACATATTTGAAATCCATAAAACATTGTTGGCGGCATTGTATTTAATACCCGTTATTAAAGATGGTGCTGATTGATCCAATGGTAAATTTCTTCGGATAAACTGCAAAATGGGTTTATTGCGATTGATTCGTTCGGTTGCATACGCAAGTGTGTCGGGTGCTGTATAAAGCAGATATTGTTTGATGGCTTCATAATCAGCTTCCGCAATCATTGGCTTTTCGGGTATCAGGTGATAGGCATCTTCAATCGCTTTTTCTTCCGGTGTTATCTGCCTGTCGTAAGGTTGATTTTTTAAGCCCATTCGTATTGCCATCAAAGGCAGAATGGTGGCTTCCCATACTTGCTTTGGTAATCGTTTAGGATCGGGTAACAAGTGGCAGCCCTGGCAATAAATTGTAAACAGCGTTTCCCCTTTCTTTACCGCAGCCATATCGGCTTTTTGATCGACTTTACTTTTATCAGCAGCAGGTGTACAACTAAAATGTCCAGCTAGCGTAGCTGTTATCAACCATAGAAAGATGTATTTATTTTTAATCATTTGGCAATGAATGAATTACTTTTTACAGCATTAAACTGCTGCTGTTTGTTACTGATTTTCAGGTTTTAAGTACTTAGTTCGCAAAGTCTTTTCGGTATTGAGTTAGACGCTATTTACACAGATAAAAATCGGCATAAGAAAAAAGATTAAGCCTGCCCGCCAGTCGTCAATTACTACTAATATGCTTAATGTTATTGATTTTTAAAAATCTTTACCGGTTGATTGATTAATCCAAGTATGATGGTTTGTTTGTTATCTGCGGTGTTGATTTGTATTACATCCCTTGCCTCACCATTGTAAAATAAACCACTTGCGGTAGTTGGAATGGAGACTAATTTTCTACCGGCATTGATGGAATATAGTACCCCGAAATTTGCATCGGTAGCACCTAGCTCCGGTTTAAATCCTGATGCGTTGCCGGCAAGGTAAATAGCTGCTTTTTTATCGTTGCTAAAGTCACCTGCCAGCAATGCATACACCGGTGAAAACTGTGCTTCGGCAGGTAGTGGTTGTATCGTGAATTGTCCTTTTCCTTTGTTCCAAATTATTACCGATTGAAATTCGTAGACCTCTTTTTTTACAGCATTTTCTAAAACAGTTTTATCAAATACGTCTTCGATTGTTTTGCCTGCATAATTGGCAAATAAAAGAAAACGTTTTTTCAAGGAAGGCATTTGCGCTACCAAATCACCCCGCAAATAATAAGGATACGATTTACCATCAGCTTTATAGTAGGCCATCACACATTCTTTGGTTCCGTTTTTATCAAAGTCATTTACATACAACGTTGCAGGATGCAAGCTGTCGGCTTTTAATTTTGTGTTCAAGCCCAGGTTACCCACTACAAAATCTATATTGCCATCATGGTCTAAATCAGCCGCTTTAATGCAATTCCACCAACCATTTGTTTTAGAAAACTGTTCATTTAATGTAGATAAAACAAGTCCTTTACCTGTATTGGAAAATATAGTGATGGGCATCCACTCTCCTACCACCACTAAGTCTGGCTTATTGTCCTGATCCACATCCTGCCAAAGAGCGGCTGTAACCATTCCAGCATATTCCAATTGGGGCGCAACAGCTTTTGTTACATCTGTAAATACACCCCCGTTATTTTGCAGCAAACAACTTTTAGGCGTAACACCATATTTGCCCGGCACAGAACGTGCACCGATAAAAACATCCACATCACCATCGGCATCATAGTCACAACTGGCTATACAGGAAGCATTCACACTCAAAGATGGTAGTAGATCCTTAATCCGTTTAAAATAACCTTTTCCATCATTTAAATAAAGACGGGGAGCCAATAATTCGCTTCCTACTTTATCTATGTTACCAGCACTTGCAACCAACAAGTCCATATCCCCATCCGCATCCACATCCATAAAAACAGCTCCAGCATCTTCAAAATTTTCATCTGCTGCAAAATCCGGCTGGGGAAGCATCGGCTTAAACTTTCCGTCTTTCGTTTGTACAAAAACTTTTGAAGTATCGTGTTTAGATTTTCCTACAAAAAAATCGGATAGCCCGTCGCCATTAACATCAGCAACTGCCATCTTAGGCCCTTCTCTTGACAGCATGTGCGGCATCAAACGCTCTATATCAAAATCACTAAAATCATTTTCTTTATGAGTACTATTTCCTGAGATCGCAACGGTTGTTACATCTGCAAACATTGCAGTGGCAGCGGTTACATTTACCGGCGATATTTTTAATGCAGCTGATTCTTTTAATTGTACGGTTTGATTGGCTTTAACATTCAACAGTACCTGTGTTTTAAAAGAAGGCCATTTTACTACTAACGAATCAACCTGCGTTTGATCATTTAATCCAAACGTCAGCACATTGTCAACCGAAGATTGAAAGCCACGTGTTGGAAAATTCTGCAAGGATTGATGCAGACCTTTAGAAAAAACATCCACTGTTGCACCCACGCCAAACCGGTTTAATCCTTCTCCTTGAAATTGTAGTTTTAGGAAATGTTTATTTAATTTTTCAGTACTATTGTTCCTGTAAACAAAGGATGCGCTATTCAAATTATTTACTACAATATCCAGGTCGCCATCATTATCCAAATCAGCAAAAGAAGCTCCATTGCTATAAGAAGGCTCACCTAAGCCTAAATCATAGGATTGGTTTTTAAAAGCAAGATTTTTTTGATTGGTAAATGCATAGTTGGGTATTGGAACGGATGGAATCATCGCCTTCAATTGTTCATAATTGGATACCGCATTCCCCTGCTGAAAAAAATCTTTTTTACTTTGATCCGCCGTGTAATTGATATAATCCTGATCTGTAACATCCAGGTACATGCCGTTGCATACAAAAATATCTTTCCAGCCATCATTATTCATATCGAATATCAATGCGCCCCAACTCCAGTCGGTGGCATTAACTCCGGAAAAACGGGCTATTTCGCTGTAAGTATTGTTGCCATTGTTCAAGTGCAACATATTGCTCAACGCCTGGCGGTGCAACCCGCTTTTTCCTTTTGCAATGTAGGTGTCGTAATCTTCAAAGCTGGTGTTCTTTTTTAAACGATAATCATCTTCCGGCAACATATCAGTACTAAAAATATCCGGCAGACCGTCATTGTTTATGTCGGCCATATCTGCACCCATACTTGACTGAGACATATGACTAAGGGAGCTATCACTCATTTCTTTAAACTGGCCATTTCGTTGATTGATGTATAAATAATCCTTCTCAAAAAAATCATTGCTAATATAAATGTCCGGCCACTGATCGCCATTGATATCGCTAACGGTAATTCCAAGCCCAAAACCTATTTCGCTACCATATATTCCAGCCGATGCACTTACATCGGTAAAAATGCCCTTGTCGTTGCGCAATAGTTTATCGCCATGAACCTTAGCGGTCATTTCCCTAACCCTTCCCTGGCTAAAACTACCAACTGGCACCAGGCAATCATTATTCAATAAAAATACATCGAGGTCGCCATCCATATCATAATCAAAAAAGGAAGCCTGTGTATGAAAGGCCCCTTCATCCTGCAATCCGTATTTGGCTGCTTCTTCTTTAAATGTAGCATTACCCTGGTTAATGAATAGCTCATTCCGTCTTTTATCGCCTGCAACATTACCGGCAGCACATACATAAATATCAAGCAAGCCATCGCCGTTTACATCGGCCATGGTTACTCCTGTACTCCATGCCTGACTTTTGGTAATGCCGGCTTTTACAGTAATATCTTCAAAAACAAAATTTCCTTTGTTCAGGTATAATTTATTTGCGCTTTGGTTGGCCGTCATAAAAATATCCGGAAGGCCATCATTATTGATATCGCCAATCGCAACACCACCACCATTATAAAAATTACGATAATTCATTTCATTAAAAAGGGAATCGTCTTTTACATCATTTCTAAAATCGATGCCGGATTCTTTTGCAGATAATTTTGTAAACAAGGAATCTTTAGGTGCCTGATAGGCAGATTGGTTGCAGCTTTCAAGTAGAATGAACAGCATAGCTACTACAAATAAACTCTTTACCAATTGGAAATAAACCAACTTGATTTTTTTACTGTGGAGGAAGAAATATTGCATTGATATAAATTGATAACGGTATTTAATATAGTATTTAAATTATCTGATTAAACTAATAAAATAACTTAGCGGTTGAGCCTAAACACCTGCAGCCGACCTTCATTTACTGCTGAAATTATAACCGTTTCATTATTAATTTTTAATGTAGCCAGCGCCCGTGCATCTCCATAAATGTGAATGCCACTAACGGCGGGCGACAAAGGCTTAAATCCACCTTTCCCATTACCTTTTAGCATCAAACCAATCGAGGCATCGTAACGGCCTGTCATAAAATCCGGACTGTAAAAATTACCTGCCAGCACAATATCCTTTTTACCATCCTGATCGTAGTCGGCTAACTGTATGGATTGAACTGCAGAAAACTGCGCCTGTATGGGTAAAGGATGCATTTCAAACAAGTCGTTTCCTTTGTTTTCGATGTAAACGGAGGCGAAATTGGTTACCCTGAATTTAGTAGCACCTTCCAGCTTTTCAGCAGGAAATACCTGGTTAAATTCGGATGCGGCAAATTTAGCATAAATATCAAATTGCTTCTTGATTGAAGGCATTACCGAAACAATCTGGTCTCTATCTGGAACGGGGTATTCTTTATTTTTTAAAAAGTAAGAGAGAATAGGTTCGGTAGAACCGTTGCCATCAAAATCCTTTACGTAAACGCTTAAAGGGGTTGAGGGAGATGCGCCGTATTTATTATTTAAACCAAGGTTGCCGGCCACAAAATCTATATCACCATCATTGTCCATATCTGCAGCAGCAAGGCTAAACCACCAACCCGTTGAAGCCTGCAATATTGGATTACTAAGCTTTTTTAAAATTCCTTTTTCATTTTTAAAAATGGTAACCGGCATCCATTCACCTGCTACAATTAAATCTGTGTAGCCGTCATTGTTGTAATCCGTCCAACTTGCAGAAGTAACCATTCCGATATTACCTATCTCCGGACAAACCTGGGCTGTTATATCTTCAAACTGTCCCTTTCCATTATTTCGCAACAGATAACTATGCGGTGTAAACGGGTATTTTGTTGGCATTACCCTTCCGGCTACAAACAGATCCAAATCACCATCTTTATCAAAATCAGTGGCAACAACTATAGAACCACTGCTATATAATTTTGGTAACGCATTGTTGTTTCTTGCAAAATTACCTTTCCCATCGTTCAGGTACAATCTATCCTCGTAAGTGGGTGTAGCAGGATTGTACACATTGCCTCCACTTACCACATACAAATCAAGATCGCCATCACTGTCTGCATCAAAAAAAGCACCGCCCATATCTTCATAACCCTGATCAGGCATGTCTTTCATTAAAAACTTACCACCAGTTTGCTGTAACAATAATTTACCTGCAATTTTTGCAGCACCGCCAATCCAACAATCATCCAGTCCGTTTTTATCAACATCTCCCACACTTACATAAGGTCCATTTCTTGAAAAACGATGTGGTAGTAAAGGCTCAAAATTAAAATCTTCAAAATCGTTTTGATGTTGGATAAAATCAATGCCAGATAGTTCGGTGATATCGGTAAAAATGGATGATGACTTTGAAGCAACTACAGTTTCTTCCGCGGCTGGCTTTGCATCGTTATAATTAAAATTTAGCAACTGATTGGCTTTTACCTGCTGCATGGTTTGCTCTTTTCCATCAAGCCAAACTACTTTTATTTCATCAATAACACTGTCTTTTCCCAAACCAAAATGTTCTATGGGATCTTGCGAGGATTGAAAACCATGGCAGGGATTGTGCTCTATAAATTGCTGTAGTCCATTACCCAACTTTACAAATATTTTTGCTCCAAAAGCATATTGACCTGTTAGCTTTATTCGTATAAAATGATTAGCAGAAAACTGGTCGCTTTTATTCCTGAAAACAGAGGCCTCACTGTTAAGGTCATTGGTAACAATATCAAGGTCGCCATCATTATCCAAATCAACATATACAGCGCCATTACTCATGCCGTTTTTAGCAAGCCCCCATTCTTCACTTTTATCAGAAAAGCTTAAATCTTTGTTATTAGCAAAAACATGATTGGGTTTATCAACCGGTTTTAGTTTTTCTATCTGACTCAGTAAATCTTTCTTCATTTCTTCTATAGAAATATTAGAACGATCCATTACTATTTGAGACCGGTAAGTGATAAAATCATTGTTGGTGATATCCCTTGGAATACCATTGGAAATAAATAAATCTTTCCACCCGTCATTATCTAAATCGGCAAATAAGGTTGACCAGCTCCAGTCTGTTTTATAAACACCAGCAAGTTGTCCAATTTCAGAAAAAGAGTAGTTCCCTTTTCTATCAGGACCGTTATTTAGCTGTAACATATTGCGGGAATATTGTGGCAAATAACCAAGGGATAAAGCGTAATTAAACCGATCGTTATTCATGGCAATGTTCATCAACTTTTGCCGCTCATTGTCATCGGGCATCATGTCGGCTGTAAAGATGTCAGGAAATGTATCATTGTTATAATCAGCTATGTCGCAGCCCATAGAAAACCTGGAAGTGTGCTGAACATATTTTCTAATGCTCTCAGTAAAAGTTCCATTTTTATTATTGATATAAAGTGCATCATCATAAGTAAAATCTTTAGCTAAATACACATCTGGCCAGCCATCTTTATTGATATCACTCACTACCACACCGAGGCTATATCCTTCAGATAAAATACCAGCAGCTTTAGACAGTTCGGTAAAATGCCCATTATCATTTCTGTACAGTTTAGCATTGCTGGAAGAATTGCCGTTGTTTAAAATAGGATTGGGATAATTGGGATTGGTCATATCCTGGTAATGATTGGCCAGCAATAAATCGAGATCGCCATCTTTATCGTAATCAACAAAAACGGATTGAGTGGTATAGTTTGTATCTGCTAATCCATAAGCACCAGCTTCATCTTTAAAATTTGGAGTACCATCTTTATCAATGCCTTTGTTTATAAAAAGTTGATGAACTCTTTGACTGGGAGTAGCATACCCTCCATAAGAGATATACATATCCTGTAATCCATCATTATTAACATCTGCAACTGCGATACCGGTAGCCCAGTTTTTGGTTGATACACCGGCTTTTTCAGTAACATCTTCAAACTTAAAATTGCCCTTATTCAAATACAATGCGCTGGAAACTTTATTGCCCGTAAAGAATAAATCTGTAAGCCCATCATTATTAAAATCAGCCGCTGCTACCCCTCCGCCATTATAGAAATAATTATAGTCGAGTATATTTAGATTGAGCGTTGGTTCTAATTTATTGATAAAGGCGATACCTGATAAAGAAGCTGGTACTTCTTCAAACAAAGTTGAATTCTTTTTAGTAGCACATGAAGTGAGCATAAAAAGAATAAATGAAAGACATGTACAAATATTGCAAACAATAAATCTCATAGAAATATTTTACACCAATGATAACCAAATACTAAGACAGATCATTAAATAATAAAAACTGATTATAAAAAAGTGATATTTATCGTTGTACGATAGCAAATGGTTTTAATTTAAAAGTATAAAAAAGCACGAGGTTAAACCCCGTGCCTTTTATTTACTGAATACGAATTAACGCATGAGAAAATCGAAAAGATTAATAACCGTTTGAACAAAGATTTGGATTTATATCACGATCCCTTTGTGGAATTGGAAAATGATACCATTGATTAAGCATGGTAATGCCATAATTATCCAGTAAAAATTTAGCTGCTGTTTTGGTTCTTGTATAATGGAACCAAAGGTTTGATTCATTCAATAATTCATGCCTGCGTTCGTTCATCAAATCTGTCATAAAAACAGTAGCATTTGAAGATACTGGTTTTGGAGCAAGCCCTGCACGCTGCCTTACCAAATTTAAACTGGCATAGGCACCTACTGAATTCGCACCGTTATTAAATTGTATTTCGGCAAAGTTCAGCAACACTTCTGAAAATCTCATTTGAGGAACGTTCTGAGGAGACAAATCACCACCATCATTACCCAACCAGAATTTAGTAGAAAACCCCCCGCCTGTTTGCCTGCAAAGTACCCAATCTGCTGCGAACAAAGTATCCGCCATTAATTCGCCTTTATATTTGTCACCATAAGCAATTGATAATTCCTTGCGCCTTGCATCACCAGTCTCAAAGGAGTTTACAGCCTTCATATTCAGCAGTTGTTCGCCCCAGCCACCCCAGGAAGCCCATTTTCTGCCGATATTACGTGGAGACTGATTTCCTGCCAATAAATGGCCAGTATTTGGTGTAGAACCCCACTGGAAATTATTTCCAGCTTTTTCACGATACTGAACTTCAAAAATATTTTCAGCATTATAATCCGCTGTAGCTTTGTTTAGTATAGAAAATGCCGTATGTACCCTGGTTGCCATCCTATACTTCGGATTTGTTAACTTAAACAAACTATCGGAAGCAATCGAGGCCTTTGCCCAATCTGCCTGATACATATAGGCATTTGCAAGATAGGCCAATGCTGCACCTTTACTTACCCTGCCTTTATCAGCAGGAAGGTAATCACCAGCCTCCGGCAAATCAGCAACACTTTCAGATAAATCCTTTACAACCTGCTTCCAAACATCAGCTTCGGGAGTGCAAGCGAGACTGTTAAGTTCAAGTGCATAATTCTTTAATGGCATAGGCACATCACCAAAAGCCCTGGCAATACCAAAATAAGCAAAGCCCCGTAAAAATTTTGCTTGTGCAATAAATGACTTCTGTTCATTTTCTGTTAAGATGCCAGCCGGAACAAATTGAATTTTATCAAGTACCAAGTTGGCACTTGCTACTATTTTATATAGCTCCGTCCAATAATTAAGAAAATCACCATTGTTCGTGCTCATATAAGTAGCAATAGGTTTTGGGCTAACCGCAACATCAATCATTTCCTGAGAAACAAACCCAGGAACTTTAGTCCAGGCATCTCCTGCAGCATTACCTCCCTGCAAACTTGTATAAATACCGATTACGGCGGCATCAAAATCTTTTTTAACTTTAAAAGCAGCCGTTTCATTGATAGAACCATCCTCTGTTCTGGCATCAAAAAAGGATTTTTTACATGACCATAAAAACAGTATGGAACAGATAAATAAGATTGAATATAAAATATTTTTTTTCATATATTTTTTTTTAAAATCAACAAATTGTATGCAAAAAGATTGCATTTCTTTAAAACTGTACGTTAACACCAACTGTGAATATTCTTGCCCGTGGGAACCTGCCAAAGTCAACTCCGGCAGTTTGTGCACGGGTACCAATTTGCGCACTACCTACCTCCGGATCGTAACCTGTATATTTGGTAATTGTTAACAGATTTTGTGCAGATACGTACAACCTTGCACTAGACATGGCAATCTTTTTTGCCATGGCAACCGGCAAAGTATAGCCTAAGGCAACATTTCGCAATCTAAGGAACGCTCCATTTTGTATATAATCAGTAGAAAAGAACCTGTTGGACGTAGGTGCATCATAAGAGTTCCTTGGTAATGTGTTACTTGTTCCCTCACCTTTCCAGCTATTCAACAAATCTGCCGAGCCATTAACGATACCGGTAGAATTATGAAACCGCATGTGGTATAAAACTGCATTTGTCATATTGGCAACCTGTACATCTCCCTGACCATTAAAAAATAGATTAATATCAAAACCACTATATTCCGCCCTCGTGCTAAAACCGTAGTAGTAGCCAGGTAAACCGTTACCAATATTTGTTCTATCTCTATCATTCACTATTCCATCCGGTTTGCCCAATGGACCTGAAATGTCTTTAAACCGTTTATCGCCTACCTTGGCGTCAAAACCGGCCATGCCACTTGCTGCTAGCTCGGCTGCATTTTGAATGATACCATCAAATACATAGCCATAAAAATTTCCAATTCTTTCACCTACAGAAGTCCTTGTCTGTGCTCCACCGTCGTTAAATGCAGAACCTATCATAGAAATACTCTGCTGTAAAAACCCAGAAGTATTTCCAGGAAGTAAACCTGTTACTTCATTGTTCAAGGTGCTAAAATTTGCATTCGCAGAGAAATTTACCTTGCCAAACTGCTGGCGATAACCTAACGTCAACTCCAGTCCGCTATTTTCCATTGTAAACGCATTGGCCAGATACTGACCATTGTGTGGAGCGGAAAAGTTTGGCAGTGGAACCAAACCCAAAAGATCAGAAAGTCTCTTTTTGTAGTAGTCAGCAGTAATAGTGAATCTGCCTTTTAGAATAGACGCATCAAAACCTATATTTACCTCGGTGTTTCTTTCCCACTGAATGGCAGAATTGCTTAAATTTTGAGGTCTTAATCCCGAAACTAGTGTAGGAACAGCACCAAATGAATAACCGAAATTTCCGCCATCATTTCCATAAAAAGTTGCAAATGATAACGGGGGTATATTTTGATTACCCACCGATCCGTAACTAACCCTAAGTTTCAGGTCATCAAGGAATGTAGCTTTTTCCATAAACCTTTCTTTAGAAATTCTCCACCCGGCAGAAAAAGAGGTAAAATTACCGAAGCGATTTTCTGCAAGAAAATTAGAACTACCATCTCTTCTAAAGTTAAGGGTCAACAGGTATTTATCTTCAAAACTGTAATTGAGCCTACTCAAATACGAGAACAAAGAACTTGCTGGAGAAGCAGCTCCACCAACTGTTCTTCCGGCCAGAGCAGATGCACTTAATGACTGTTGATCTTCAGGTGCATCGTTTCCGCCCCCACCGATACCTTTATAGGTGCCTTTCAGCGCATCTGTGCCAACTAAAACAGAAAAATTGTGAGAGCCGATAGTTTTAGAATAATCAAGCGTATTGATCCAATTCCATTGTAAACCCCTACTCCAGTTTTCAGAATAGAAAGCACGTGAAGTAACGTCAACGGCAGGTGGTAAAGCATAAGGATTACCATACGAACCAATACCGTTGTTAATATTGTAGCCGAAAACACTTTTAAATTTCAGTCCCTTAATTAATTCCGCTTCGCCGTAAACGTTTGTGAGTAAAGTAGTATTTTGATTTCCGTTGCTACTATAGTATTGATTGGTAAAGACCGGATTACTTAGAGCGTAGTAATTGTTGTTGATGCTTGATCTGTTTACAGCATAACCTCTTAAACCATACAGGTGATCACCAAAAGCCCCTTCCTGACTGGTAAAAACAGGATCTGTAGGTTGGGCTCTCATTGCATTTAATAAAACGCCCCAAAACTCTTCCTGTGTGCGGGTATTGGTATTTTTTACAAATCCGAAATTAACAGTGGCGCCAATTTTTATTTTATCGCTAACATCGTAATCAAGATTGATACGGGAAGTAAACCTTTTGTAATTGGAACGCTGGATAATACCATCCTGGTCTACAAATCCGAAGGATAAAAATGACCTTAATTTCTCCGAGCCGCCGGCGATAGAAATATTGGCATTGTGCATCGGTGCACCAGGGTTAAACATAGCATCCTGCCAATCTGTATTCAACACTTTTGAAGGATCTGCCCATGCCGGATTGGGTGCCTGACCACCATTTACCAAATTTTCGTTGGCTAATTGGGCAAACTGGGCTCCATTTAACAAGGGAACTTTTTTGGCAACATATTGCAGCGATGTAAAAGCATCGAAACTTACAACTGACTTACCATCTTTCCTACCTCTTTTAGTAGTTACCAAAATTACACCTGCCGAAGCCCTGCTTCCATATATGGCCGTAGCAGCCGCATCTTTTAATAAATCAATCGACTCTATGTCATTGGGATTGATTGTGTTCAGATTTACAGACATGGGGATACCATCTACCACTACCAATGGCTCTGAACCACCTGTAATAGATGCTATACCACGCATTTTAATGGAAACCTCACCGCCAGGTTCTGCCGAGTTTTCAGTAACCAACACACCAGCCACACGGCCAAGGATAGCCTGGTCTAATCCAAGTACAGGAACTTCCTTTACTTGTTTGCTGCCAATTTTCCCAATTGCGCCTGTTACAGTTCTTGATTTTTGGGTACCATAACCAACAATTACTACATCATCTAATACCTTATTCGATAATTCGAGTACCACCTGCACAGAACGCCTGCCTTCGATATTTACTTCCTTGCTGACCATGCCAACAAATGAAAAAATAAGGGCTTTAGCATTGTCCTCCACATCAATTGAGAAAGAGCCATTGGCAGAAGTGAGGGTAGCTTTAGAACTACCTTTTACAAGCACTGACACTTCAGCAAGTGGTTCTCCCTTTTCGTTGGTAACATTTCCTGTAATGGTGCGTACAATAGCGGCCTCCATTTCTTTTAAAGGACCACCCGGTTTTTCTGAAATTATAAAAATGCCCGAGACTTCATCAAACCGGTATTTAAGGTTAGTGGTAGACATTACCTCATTCATTACCCGGGATAAGAGCGCTTGTTTTACGTTAATAGTGACGATCCGTCCAGCAGGAAGGATATCATTGCTAAATGCGAAACGAAATTTCGTTTCTTTTTCAATCGCCTTAAAGAATTTTGTAAGTTTTACTCCATTAAGCGAAAGGTTCACTTTTACATCCTGTGAAAACCCTCCTGCGTGAACCGACAGCACACAGGCAAATAACAGGATTGAGGCTAGTTTCATAATTTTAAGCAGTTTCGTTACAGATGGATTGATATAAACCCATCGATAAGCATGATTTTTTTTCATACCTTTATTTTGGTTTTAAATTAAAAAATAGAAACCTCTTTTATTTTTAAAAGTGTTTCAAAAATTTAGTACAGGGAAAATGTTACAGCATTATTCCCTGTATTTTTTATTTAGACAAGTTTATTGTTACTGTTTCACCTTGCTCGACCTGGTAATTAAAGTTTCGGGATTCTTTTAAAAAATCAAGTACGATAAATAAATCTTCTTTTTCAAAAATTCCGGTAAAGCGGTAATTACGAATCGATTCATCGTTAAACACAATTTTTACACCATACCACCGCTCTAATAATACGGCAATATCAGCAAGCAGCTCATCTTCAAATACTAGCTTGCTTTCTTTCCAACATATTTCCTTGATGTCTCCCGCCTCCGTTATTACAAGATTTTTCAGGATGCTATCGGGAACGCTCTGAGCAGTTGTGTTTTTTATTGAAGATTTATTATCGATTGCGTTTTCAATCTGATGTTCCCACTTAATTTTTTGGTTGGGACGAAGCAACATCACCTGGTTGTTACTTTCTTTTAATGTTACTTCTACCAGCCCTCTTATTAAGGAGGTTTCAGTTATCTTTTCATTTAAATAGGCTTTTACATTAAAAGCAGTTCCCAATGCTTTTACATCCATGGCAGCCGTGTGAACAATAAAAGGAAGTTTTGCATTGTGTTTTACATCAAAGAAAGCTTCCCCCTGCAAAAAAACATCCCGGGTTAAAGTTCCATAATTATCATTGATTTCTATTTTACTTCCGCCATTCAAGGTAACGTTTGTTCCATCTGGTAACTGGATATTCTTCCGTTCACCATGAGCGGCAACAAATGATCTAACGCTGCTGTTTTTGATGCTGTTATTATTGCCATCAAAATACTGAATACCTGCCAGAGCCGCAATTAACAATATGGCAGCAACGGCAGAAATCTTAAGCATAAACAATACACCAACGTGCGACTTTCGTTTTTCCAGTTCCTCCATTTGCACCACAGGCGCCGGTTCTGTTAAGTCTAACCTGTTTTGTAACCTCGCTACCTGTTCGTCCATGTCTGCTGCTGCCAATGCGTTAAATAATTGTACAAATTTTTCCCTGGCATATTCCACCATTATTTTACGGCCGGGATTTTCTTTTATATAATTTTCCCAGTATGCCACATCCTCCGGGGAAGTCCTTTTGCAATAATTAATAAAAGTTTCATCCGCTAACAAATCCGCAATGTCCATTTTTTCAACATTCATAATATAGATTTAGTTAAACGTTTTTTTGAATAGAGTATTTAACACGCCATTTTTACCCTTTATTTGAATATAATTTTTTAATG
The DNA here is from genome assembly GCA_041740215.1 of Ferruginibacter sp. GTDB lineage: Bacteria > Bacteroidota > Bacteroidia > Chitinophagales > Chitinophagaceae > Ferruginibacter. The sequence goes on along the minus strand of JBGSMI010000368.1, from coordinate 3,959 downwards.
CTTTAAAATCCGGAGCTTTAGCATTAATCTTACAGGAGGCTATTGTGGGAATATCAGGTATTGTTTATACACCGGGAAAGTTGTTTTGCAATGCTTTATAAGAGATGAATCTGCTAATATCTCTGCGATGAACATTTTTCAGACTTTGAAATATAAACTCAATAAAACATTTTTTGAATAGGGTATTTAACCTGCAATATTTAGCACTTATTTTCACATAATTTTTTAGCGCTCTATAATTTAAAGAGTCCGAATTCAATGCCGTTAAGTTAAGGGTGGTTGGTGAGACACCAACCACGGCCACAAGCCGTGGACAGTCCCCACCCGCCACTTAAACTGTTAACTAAACGGCATTGAGTCCAAATTCAAAATTCTGGAGGCAGAAGAAAGCGTATCAGCTATTAGTTGAAAACGTTTGAGAAGATAGCAACCAGTATGAGCATGGCTGCGCTTTGAGCGTCACTGCTCTTAACAATATCCAATTTGAGTTTCTTTAATGCTTCATGAATTTTATTATACACTGTACGGTGAGACAGGCCTGTTTTTTGAACGATTTCCTCATAGGTTAGCCCCTCGTAAAACTTCAATACAATGAGCTCCTTTTGACGGTTTGGAAGCTCATTGATATGATTCATTAATAATTTAAATAAATGATTTTGCTCGTCTTTGTTAATCAACTTTTCTTCGGGAGTAGGTTGGGCGTCCTCGAAATAATAGACACCGACAGCCTGTAAATTGCAATTTTTCCCTGATTTTTTCCAATCAATAGTAAGCTTTCGTAAAAAGGACGTAATGAGGTAAGCTTTGATATTTTTTGCTTCCTTGATGGTTCCCCGTTTTTCCCACAGATAAAGAAATAACTGTTGTATCGTATCCTTTACAAGCTGCGGATCCTTTATCTCTTTTAATCCAATGAATAAGAGGGCATGGTAATATTTTTTATACAAGGACAGAAACATTTCCTTATCGCCATCCATCAGGCCTTTCCAACAAACTTGATCGTTATCCATAAGCAATTGCATATTCGTTTAGGTAATATTCCCGTAAATAGTAAAGCCGAATGTACTATTTTAAAATTAAAACAACGTTATTCAAAAATTAGTTGGCATTCAGTAAAATAATAGCCATTTGTGATTTCCCAAATCATCAATTGGCAGGTAGTTTCAATGATCTGGAAAATAAAAAATTAATTCAACAATTATATTCTTTTGGCCGTAGGTAAGCGTTTCTGTAACCTTACAATCAACAGCGCAATAAATTTTGTCCATGATCGCTAACGTTACTTTTAGATTGCGATCAAGTGAAGCAATACACACCGTTTTTTCTTCTGCAAATGAACTGGTTGCAAGAAAGAAGAAACATATTAGTAAATACAATTTTTTGCTTTTAAGCATGTAGTTAATTGAGACGTATGAATAAGCCGTAAAGGCTTATTTGAGTAAATATTGATAAACTAAGCTTTAAAAAAGGATAGTGCCATGGTAACGAACGAAATCATAACCCTTTTCCCGATAAGCATTTTCACCAGATTGACATCGTTTTCTACACCAATGTTTACCCTTTTGCAAAATAATTGGTAGTCTATTAAACTGGCTTTACGCAAATTGATTTTATGTTTGAATAACCGCTTTTAAATTTTTTTTTTAAGCTGTTGTGGAATTCTGCTTATTACTAATAAATTCCAATCGTGTCCGGTAATCCATTTCACAAAGGCGATTCCAAATATAATAATTCAGGGAAAAGCCAAGGAATAAAATAAATTGGCAGTGCCCAAAAATATAGCATCGGCGCTGTAAACAACAAAAAAGGCAAGCTCTTTTCGAATACACTTCTAGAACATAATTTAGGTAATTGAAATAGTGACAACCGTAAAAAATAAATGCCTGGCTTTTTTAGCAAGCGTATCTATTGGCAAATATAATTTATCAGTGTATTGCTGTTTTGCAACATTTTGCCATTTTGTATACCTATTTTAGCATTTTATTTTAACATAGTCAAAATGCAGTGAAAGTCTGCCAGATAAATTGTGCCCCACATTTCAAGACTGCCTGGGGCGTAACATCTCAAAAATCGCCTGCTAAAACGGTATAACTTTTCTGTTTGAATTCCCTTTTTGACGTACTTTACAGTTTCGTGAGACAACCGTTATGGGGCCATAAAAAAAAAGACTGCGCCTGTAAAAATTTAGGTGATCTGGGATGATCCCGCCGAGTGTGGAACGATCCTACGCCGCTGGTGCATAGTAAAGCGAGCTACATTACATTTTAAAAATCGGATATGTAAAAGGTGGCACTCTTTTGCAGCATTAAATTAAAGTAGTTACGAGGAACGTTGATTTATAAAACCATTTTGCATTAGTTTTATACGAAGTGGTTTTAAAGACATTATTTTGAAATACATCCTAATTTATCTCTTATGGTTTCAGTCAGTATTGTATGCCGAAACAATTTTTAACCCACATTGCAGTTATGAATCGTTAAATTGAGCAATAGCCAGCGTTTCAATTTTTTCGGGTGGCGGCTTGTGTACTACAAATTTTATTTGCTTAAAGGGTTTTGATTTTTGTTGTTTTAGGGCATTTTTTACTTGCCTGCGGTCGTCGGTTGGTTCTGTGTATCGTTTAATTTATATCATTTTATCGTAACTGTTTTGCGCTGTTGTAAGCACTGATTTTTGTGTGGAGGCTTTTCTCTTTATTTCTTTCCAATCATCATTGATACCCGATTGTTTTAATTGATATCGGATGGTATTTACCAACCAATAGGCTTATTATTTTAAATTCAGGTGGGCCATGATGGAGCTGTCACTTTTATGATAGATTGTGCGCAGGTCTAAATCTGTTTTCAAAATTCTAAAGGTGGATCTTTCTCCTGATTGGTTTTATAATTCATCCATTCCAATGCTTCATCTGTATCTTCTAAATCTGCTCTCAAAAAATAACCACCCATTTTTTTATTGGCTTCACAGCCTTTTGCCTCATCCTTTTGCCAGTAGATGTTTTTTACTATTTGGTAACTGTGTCAATAACAAGGATAATGTTGTACAGATGATAGACCGATGGATACTTTTGTTTGGATCTGCCAATCCTTTGCTGCCCTTTATTTACTTTTTTAATTCCTCTTGGTTTGCTTAAGCTTTATTTTATTCAATTCAATTGTTCTTCATAACCCTGCTCCAACCTGTTTTTAATACCCTGCTCCTTGATTGCTTTGGCTTAACTTTCTACCTTAAAAAACTGTCTGTGTATTTTTAACTTTTCACTAATGACAGCCTTATTATTTTTTTAGATTTTCTAAGCAAATAAGTTTCCTTGCGTTGTTGCACTGGCTGCTAGTCTTTTATTTTTGCCATGCTTACTACTACATATTTGTATCCTGTTTAGTTAAACTGGCTAAGTTTTTTTCGGTAGCTAAACCTCCATCCATTAACACTATTGACTTGCTGATGCACAGGTGTTGCTGCTTAGTTTTTCTTTGCCTGTTTTAGTGTCTGTTATATCAACATAGTTCCCTTCGTGGATAGCAGATTATTTGATAAAGCCTTTTATGTTGATGACCATTGCCAATACAGCCAATTTAGCATCGCTGCGCTTTTCCTTGCTGCGGTCATATTTTGCCAATTGGCTATTACGGATATTACCTTCAATCCCGGTGGCTATCGGGAAAGTATTGGTAAGGTCGTATAGCATTATCTTGTCTTGCAGTTCAAAGAGCTCATTGGTATTGGTCGATAAGTGTTTTTTAATGGTTGACAACAAAGTTTTGTAAAGGGTTGCAACCAACGATAAAATAAAAGTTTAGATGCCATAAAAAAAGGCCGATAGTTTTTACCTACCAACCCTTTATACGATTATGCACAACTGTGTTGCCTTACTCTTTTAAAAATTTAATGCTTTGCTTGTTGATGCCTTCGGTTATTTCTACCACATAATAACCGGGTTTTAGTTGGGAAACATTCAA
>JBGSMI010000362.1:0-25073 GCA_041740215.1 Ferruginibacter sp. | reverse complement strand
AAAATTACAAACCACCTTTGGATATGCAGCACCACCCATTGAAAATGCAGCGATGGTAAATCCTATGAAAACAGAAGAATCCTCAGGCGGCGGATCAACTGATGTAGGCGATGTAAGTTATACAGTAGCAACCGTAGGTATGCGTGCCGCAACCTGGATACCCGGCACTGCAGCACATAGCTGGCAGGCTGTCGCATGCGGCGGAACGGAAATCGGCAGCAAGGGAATGATGGTTGCTGCTAAATCTATGGCTCTGATGGCAATTGATTTATACAGCTCCCCTGCATTAATTGAAAAAGCAAAAAAGGAATTTATTAACGAGAAAGGAAGCTATCAATACAAAGCATTGTTGGGTGATATTGAACCTGCGCTGAATTACAGGGATTGATGCATCCAATTAAATACTGCAAACAAAAAGCAGTGAAGTAACAATCTCTGGAATTTAAAAACTATGGCGCTTTACTTGTAAATATCCAGAATATAAATGTAGGTATTGACAGGCGCAACTTCATCGCCGCCAAAATAAGGGTACTGCCAATAGCCAGCAACTGACGGCACCTCAAGCGATCGGGCTAAAGATGCTTTTTTATCATCCACTTCAAATAAATATTGCTTTTCTGAAATAACAATTTTGCAGGTAATGACTGCGCTAATCGAAACGGTTGTAATTTCCTTAAAGCTTCTGATACCATTAGCATAACTATAAGCGTATAAACGTAAGGCATTTTTATTCCAGTTCCAGCCAATTCTGGCACTGTTGATATGATTGTCAATGCCTTCGGTAAAGCCATATAATTTATTAATATCTCCCTGGTTTACAGGATCAAGGGTTGTATAAACCGCAGAACTGTCAAAGATCACTTTAAACTTCATCTCTTTATTTGCAAAAGATTTAACGGTGGTTTTATCGCAATAATGCTGCCCTTTAAAAATTGTATATTTCGTAAAAATGGGCGTAGTGTCTCTACTAATTGGTATTGAAGGCAGAAGTGCCTGTATTTCAACAAGATCCTTTTGACATCCAAAGAGCATCAGTAGCAAAACAATTTTGGTTAGATTCTTCAGGGTAAGTGGTTTCATGGTAAGTATTTCAAAAAAGCGGATGTATAAAACAAGGGCTTCGGGTTACTTGATATTGGGATAAGTTAAACGTATTCAACAACTATTGCTTAGTAATTATACTGTAAAATTACCTGTTGAAAAAAAGAATGCGTATAGACAACCACCACTTTGGTGGGTAAACAATTTACTACGCAATCACTTTTTATCAGGTTGCAAAATGCCGGGCGTAGTTAAATTTGTCGCAGTTCATTAGAGGGTTGCCAACCTTTTTTAAAGCGTTTTTAGCAGAAAAGAACCTGCACAAGGTTGGCAACCCTTCCGACAATTTTAAATGCACCTAAATACCGGGAAGTATATAGCAGTAAAATAAAACCGGGATGATATCAAAAGAAAAGCTCCCGTATGGAAGCTTTTCTTTTGTTTTTAGATTACAAGCAGTGAAAGCCTGAACCGTACATTAGGCTAGAAATGGCCTGTTTCGAGGGATTTTAAACCCAGATGCAATACGTGAAGCCGTCATTTGTTTCTGCATAAATTGGTTGGTTGCATTTACTTACTAAAGAGTAAGATCAGACAGCTTTTTGTATGCTTTAAATAGACATGCAATGCAACATTTATCTGTAAGAAGTCTTTAAGCGTAAATTGATTTTGTCGCTGTTTGCCATTGGTGTTAACCGGCGATCTTTTTACAAATTCTGTTATTTGCTCCCTAAAATTGCGTGCATAATTTTTCTTAAACAATGATTAAAATCATGTTTTTTTTGTGCTTCCTTTTTTGTAAATCAACAATAGCAGGAAAGATTTACTTCCTGCTTATTTTGCTGTAAAAGCATCCAGCAAATGCATCACTACTGCACCTTCTTCGGCGCTACAGGGATTATCGGTGTTACCTAAAAAATAGTTCGTTACACATTCAATCATGGGTTGTTGCACATGCGCTAACTTATCAAAATTAAAATGTTCAGTTGTACCACCGATTGTAAGTTCGACAGGCTGGTTTTCAAAAACACTAAAACTTATTTTTCCAATGGCTCCCATAATTTCGCAACAATCCCTTTCCAGCCCTGTAGCCGCATTAAAACACCAGGAGCCACTAAATGCCACTCCATTTTTAAAAAGAATATTTCCTGAGACCATATCATCTGCCTGCCCTGAAGCAGACTGATTTGTTGAAATACCAGTTGCCTTTTGAACTGCACCAAAAAAATGACACATTAAATCGAGTTGGTGTGGTGCAAGATCATGAAACAATCCCCCGCCAGAAATTGCGGGATTTAGACGCCAGTCTGCTTTAGGCAACTGTAAGGCGTTGTTGGTTACCGGCACTTTAAAATAATCAAGTCTCACGCAACGGATATCACCAATCGCATTTGAATCCAGCAATTGTTTTACTTTTTTAAATAGCGGTTGTGCCCTGCGATAATGTGCTACCGATAGCTTTACACCTTTAGCGGTAGCATAGTTGGCCATCCGCATAGCGGCATCCTCGTTGAGCGACATCGGCTTTTCTACGTATACCGGTTTGCCCGCATCAATTGCAGCTATGGTATAGGCTTCATGAGAAGAAGGAGGCGTTGCAATGTAAATAGCATTCACTGCGGGATCATGAATGAGCTCATTGGCATCACTGTACCAGGCAGGTATCCGGTGGCGCACTGCATAGTCCTTTGCCTTTTCAGCATTCCGGCGCATTACAGCTACCAGTGTAGAATTATAAACTTTATTAAATGCCGGCCCGCTTTTAACTTCGGTGACTTCGCCACATCCAATGATGCCCCAGTTTATTTTTTTCATGTTGATGAGATGTGAATGGTAAATGGTCAATTGTGAATGGTGAAATAACCAGGAGACTAGTTCATCACGTGAGCAACTTTTAATTTAAGAATTGTTGATCCGATGGCTATCGGATTGTTTTATTGTTTGATTGTTGAGTTGTTGAATTGTTGATTTGAGGAATTGATGAATGGAAGAATTAATGCGCTGTAAGTTTGCCGCGCCGTGCACCTTCCTTCAACCATCAACCTTCAACCATCAACCTTCAACCATCAACCTTCAACCTTCAACCATCAACCATCAACCATCAACCTTCACCCTTCACCCTTCGTCCCCTACAATTCTTCTTCGTAAAAAAGTTTGTAATACTTTCTTCCGTCTGCATCCATTCCTTTTTCTATCAGGTCTTTACTACCATGAATGTACACATGAAAATTACGATCAAGTTTTAAGATGCTCTTAAAAACCCTGGCCTGTTTTTTAACCGCCTGGTTAGAGATATCAAATTCATTGTCGAGCACCACATGGTTCTCGTTCGTATATTTATCTTTAAACTGCGTAAAATTATCAATCACTTCACTGTGCTGAAATACATCCTGCAAAAAATCTTCTTCGGCAAAATGATCATGCTTTTTAAAATAGTTGATGGACTTGTTGAGGTAATCAATCTTATCAGCCTTTGACAGGTCAAACACTTCGGGCATTCTCTCCGTTACAAACTTCTTTGCCACATCCAGGTAATCTTTGGTAAAATGAAAACTGTCCTGGCAACTGATCAGTTTTAAAAAATCATCCATCCAGTATTTTGCCTCTTTTGATTTATTGATATTGTCCAGCACGGTAACAATATAATCGCCGTCTTTTTGGGTATTGTAAATGATGCAGCCTTTATCGATCTGGTTGATATTGATACCTGCATCCAGTTCGTAATCATATCCCTTTTCTTCTTTCTGCAGTTTGATAAAAGTATCTTTCACCTCCGACTTATAAATGCCCACTGCATCTACGGTTTCGCCATTAAAAGTGCAGCCGTTGAACCAGGTTACAAATAATTCGCCCGCATTGATATTGGGATGGTCGGATTTATCGTACAAGGTTTTTGCAATCTTTTCCGCTACCTCTTCAAAACCTGACGTCTCATTGAACAGTGCGGTGGCAAAGCTTTTGATCTCGTTCAATTCGATTTCAGTTGGATGATAAAAATTATAAAACTCAGCCACCTTTCTGAATGGCTCGATAAAGTATTTTAAAAAACTCTCTTCCTCCTCTTCGTTAAAATTGCTGATGATATTTTTTGAAATGTACACACCTTCCTCTTTGCCCTTATTACCTACAAAATGGATCGCCATTTTTTGCAAAGAGACTGTTGAAAAATCAATCATGATCTAATAAAAAATTATTGAGTTATTATTTTGAACCGGCGCAAAAATATAAGATTAAAACCGATCTCCATCAAAGATGACCCCACATAATAGCAGCTCAATGATTAAATGCAATTACATACATCTTTCAGCACTAATTAACGACCGGTAAAAAACAAATTGTATTGAGGACGTAGTGTTTGAGAAAGCTACAGCGTGGCCAATCGAAAATTCCATGACGCTTTGAAAAGATAGCACAGAAAGCTGCGTTTAATTCAGGGATGAAGGATAAACATAAAAAAAACGACAACGCACAGAAAACAATTGTCTGTTTAAGTAGCCGCTAACTGACATGTAAAGCCCAATTGTACAAAATATAAATGCTGCCAATATTCGTTCCTTTTAACAAGAATAATTGGCAGCATCTAATAAACTAAAATATATTTTCTTTAAAATACCGGGTATACAAGACAGCTCCATTATTTACAAAACCGGATTACTGCAATTGCACTCACCATTCAATGGCTTTTTAACCTTTACCAACAGCGCTACTAATAACGATTGCGATCGTTGTTGTAACCACCAGGCTTATTGTATCCACCGCCACTACCGCCTGGTCGGTTGCCACCCGGCCTGTTACCCGGACCGCCTGGTCCACCCGGCCTTGGAGCAGAACTGCGCTCTTCTGCTTCTTTTACTACCAATGGCTTTTTACCAAGAGAAATATCATTCATACTTTCAATGGCGTCTTTTGCTTCTGCACTATTGGGCATTTCTAAAAATGCGAATCCTTTACTTTTACCGGTTTCTTTATCGATCGCAACTTTGGCTGAAGTTACTGTACCAAATTTTTCAAATATTTCTTCCAGTTCTGCATCATCCAGATCATAAGGTAAACCTGCTACAAAAATTTTCATCTTACTATATTTTATGTAAATGTACAGAACTTATCCTTGTTATCGCATAGTTGCGCTGTCAAATAATTGCACCCTGTTTATGATAACTGGAATTTTTTAATCAGTATACGTTTTAAGTGGACTATAAGCACTTAGATGTCAGGAAAAATGCGATGTAAACAAAAAAACAACAAATGGTATCAATTTTTATCCTGTAATCCGAAAATTTAATTTAGCCCTTTTAATACATCGAGTATTTGATCACTCAAATTACCAAAAACAGAAACGCCTGCCGCTCCATTTTTCATAGCCAGTTCAATACCTGTTTTAATTTCATCTACGTTTTTAAAATCGGGCATATATAAACCCGCATACAAAGGGAACTTACCGCCGATACCTTTTACACCTTCGGCTACAGCATCTCCAATCCAGGTTACGTCTTCCCGGTAAAAACCATGATAAATCATTGGGCAAATAGCATCCAGTTGCCAGTTGGTCCAGTCCTGCCGCACAATTCTTTTGGCCACTTCAGGGGTTGGAAAAACGGCTGCTGTGACAGGCTTTTTAAATGTGTGCGCAACGGCAGATAAACGGTTTACAATTTTGGTAATGTTATCATAACGGAATTTTCGCCATGACGGACTTTGGTCGGGATGCTTGATTGTAAGCGGGTCAATTCCTTTCTGTTGTTTGAATGACTCCCTGCACACATCACAATAACAATAATCATACTCAGGCAATTCCTTATTCTGCTCAATACCATAATTTTCCCACAAATTCACGGGTAAAATCACATCGCAATACCGGACGTAATCGAGGTGAATGCCATCCACATAATCTTTGCCAAGCATTTCCCGCACTTCATTTTCAAGATATAAATATACTTCTTCTCTTGACGGGCAAAGCCACCGATAATAGTTGACATAAGGTGGTTTAACAGCACATGATTCTCCCTTTCTGTTGATCGCATACCATTCAGGGTGCGCCTCCAGCAGGCTTTTTTCTCCCCGGTTCATCGTCCATATCCAGCGGTGGGCATCAATTTTATTTTTCTTTGCAATACGAAAATGCTTTTCACTGTCCCCTTCAAAAAAGATACCCCGTATGCCTGCATCATGATATTTGGCATACAGCGTTTGGATTGCTTCATCCGTATCCTTTGGGTTTGGATTGATCCACACCCAATGCTTCTTTTTATTTTTATTCTTTCTCAAATAATCACTTTCACCTGCAGTGGAGATGAGGGGTAATTGAGTGGTAGCAAAACCGGCTACCAATGCTGATTTTAAAAATTGTCTTTTGTTGATCATCGGCTTACAATTTTATTGATTTTACCTTCCTGATTTATTTGCCAGCTTTCATTGTCCGGCGTTGATTGTATGATTGCTTTGTATTGGCTGCTATTGGCTTCCAGTGATAATTTACAATTGATGCCATGCAGTTCAATAACAGCCGGGAAATTCAGTTGAGCCAGGTCAGCAGCATAGCGCTGGTGCTGGTGACGGTATTGCTCTTGCTTATAATACAACAGCCACAAGTATTTTTTATACTTTTCAGCAGCCGGCAATGGCACATCAATAATGGAACTGCCTGCTTTTTGTGTAGTGAAATGCAGGTAGCCCCAGCGCTCCGGTAAATGCATATCCACCACGCCCTGTGGCGACCACACCCAATTGTGTTCAGGACGTGGGCGGCCGGTAATTGAATCCGTTTTTTTAACGTACCTGCCAGCTACAATATCCGTATCCCACTGCACCCTTGAAAAATTAATGCGCCAGGTAGCCTTATCCCGTGGTACTTGTATGCCATTTCCAAAACTCAGCGACCGCAAAGGAATGGCCATCTCAACAAACCATTTCTCATCAACACCTCTTGATTGATTGATCCTGCCTTTTGCAGATATGGCGGACCGCAAATTTTGTACATCCCAATTAATCAAAATCGGTCCGCCATTGCGATAAGGCTTTACTAAAAAAAGATCGAAGATGGTATTTATGGCATTTACTTCTATTTCAAAATAATTGTGTGTATCGCCATCCGGATCTATAAAAACCTCAAAATCATTGTCGTAAAAAACTACCGCATCATGGTCCTTCACATTGGCCCAAATATTTGGCTCTTCCATTTCTGCAGCTATGTAAATATTTTGCGCATCCCATAATAATTTGAACCGGGTTTTATGGGCAGGTGCTACTTTTTTATCGCCTTCAATATCTTTAAAATAATCAGACCAGGGCGCTGCCTCCCAGGCACTTTCTTTTAGCTTTCCATCTATCCGCATTTCGCCATCAGACTGGTAAGCAATGTATTGGCGTGGAGTGGTAAATAAATGCTCATAGCCTGCAAACATATCCTGTGCTTTCACGACAGGGCAAATCAACAAAACTATAAAAGCTGTAATAACAACATTGAAAGATTTCAAATCTGATGCGTATTTAATTGCTAAAAAAATAATTACCAAGCCGACCTTTGTCACCCACCGCAGAAAATAAATTTAACACAAACAAATTCATATAGCATACAGATCATCATCGGAACTAATTGCTTCTGCCGCATTCACCAGAACCGGAAGAGTTGCCCTAAAACTAAAAACATTCGAGGAGGCAAAATACGGTAACTGTTTTTATTACCCCTCCGTTTAACAGAAAATTTTCTGCTAAACGTTTAGAGCTTGCCATTCAGATTCCAACATACTCATTTCAATCATGCTCCACCATTCATTTTTAAACAAAAGAATATCCCGGTGAATGCCTTCCATTTTAAGTCCCGCTTTTTCGTAGCAACGAATGGCGGAACCATTGTTTTGGTAAACACCCAGGCTTACCCGATGTAATTTTAACTCTTCAAAAGCTATTTTTAATACGGCTTTAATCATCCCCTGGCAACAACCCTTTCCACGGTGTGCGGTATCGCCAATCAATACCCGTGTAATGCGTGCTGACCGGTTTTTCCAGCTAACGCCTCCAAGCGAAATATGTCCAACCGTTGTGCCGGACGCATTCATGGCCTTGTAAACAAAAGCGTCGGATTGATTGATGATATTGGTATCGTCGATATACCAATCCAGGCTTTTCGACGACAGCGGAAAACTAAACAAACTCCCCGCCCAATTGGTCAATATCTCTTCATCATGAATCCATTCCATTAATTGTTCAAAATCATCCTTTTTAAAGGGAACTAATTCAATCATATCCGGCTCATTTACGTTTTAATATCAAGAGATCTGCGAATGTAGCATTCAAAAAACAATGGCATGCATAAATTTCCAGTTTAGTAAAAAATACAGCTAAAAAAAGATATGCGCCAGAAGCTTTAATTGCTGGGCATTTTTATCGTTTGTTTAAACAGTAACTACATTTAAAACCTGAAGAATATTGCCGGCGCCCTTTATTCAAATAGTAGCAGGCGAACCATGACAACAATTTGTGATACGTCCATCAAACTTTCAGTAGAAAAACATTTTTCAACTATCTTGTAGCAAAAATAATATTCATGAAAAAACTTGCACTCGCATTTTTTGCATTCAGTTCCCTTACAGCCGTTGCACAAAATAATCCGCTTAGAAGCCATGTTAGACTGGCAGCAGATAAAATAGAACAAAAGCTGATTGTATGGAGACGAGATTTTCATGAACATCCGGAGCTGGGTAACCAGGAAATAAGAACCGCCGACATCATAGCAAAACATCTGCAAGCCTTGGGAATGGAAGTGAAAACCGGTGTGGCGCACACCGGTGTGGTAGCCATTTTAACAGGTGGCAAACCCGGCCCGGTAGTAGCGTTACGTGCAGATATGGATGGATTGCCGGTGGTTGAAAGAACGCCGGTACCCTTTGCCTCTAAAGTAAAAGTGCAATACAATGGTAAAGAATCAGGTGTGATGCATGCATGCGGACATGACACACATATGGCCATGCTAATGGCAACAGCCGAAATTTTAACAGGCATGAAAAAAGATTTAAAAGGCACGGTAAAATTTATTTTTCAACCTGCCGAAGAAGGTGTTCCCCGGGGTGAAGAAGGAGGTGCAGAAATGATGGTAAAGGAAGGCGTGATGGAAAACCCAATGGTAGATGTGGTATTTGGGTTACACATCAATTCACAAACAGAAGTTGGTAAAATCACGTATCGGCCCGGCGGCTTTTATGCAAGTATCAATGATCTTAAAATCATTGTAAAAGGGCGTTCAGCTCACGGCGCCTACCCATGGTCATCCATTGATCCAATTGTAGCTTCGGCACAAATTATCAATAATTTACAGGCCATTATTAGCCGCAATTTAAATGTAACTGAAAACGCAGGTGTGGTAACCATTGGTGCGATCAATGGCGGCAACCGCAGCAATATTATTCCAGAAGAAGTAGAAATGCTGGGCACCATCCGTGCCCTGAATGGCGCCGATGAAAAGATGCTGATTGAAAGAGTAAGACAAATAGCTACTAAAACCGCAGAAAGTGCCGGTGCCACTGCGGAGGTAATGATTCCATACAGTTCGAGCTATCCGGTCACTTTTAACGATGTAGCGCTGACTGAAAAAATGCTGCCTTCTTTACAACAATCTGCCGGTGCAGAAAACGTACGTTTAACACCACCGCATACCGGCGCAGAAGATTTTTCTTTTTACCAGCAAAAGGCCCCTGGATTATTCTTTAATTTGGGAGGAATGCCCAAAGGAGGCGATCCAAAAACGGCCCCGTCGCACCACACACCTGATTTTTTGATTGATGAAAGCGGTCTTAAATTAGGTGCGATAACACTTGCAAACCTTACGATTGATTATATGGAGATGAGCCGGCAAAAAAACGAAAAGAAATAAATACTATTGCTCAAAATAGAGATGATCGTGATTGATACATTTAGGATTGAAAGGTGCTTTGCAAAAAGGACATTTATTATTACAATTCTTATACACAGCAATGGTCATCTCTTTTAAACAAACGCCGCAAAGAACTGCGTTGGTTCCAAAAAGTGCTTTCTCCCAAACTTTCGAAGCGTGTCCGGCCTCCTGTTGGTGACAATAGTAACAGGCGTAATACTGATCACAACATTTAAATTTAATGGCAATTACATCAAGGGTACTATGGTAATGTACACAGCGGGTTTGGGCATCTGCCAACTTACCTTTAACGATTAATTTAACATCGGAGTGATTCATTGTAGCCAGGCTTTTGGTGACGTCAGTTCATCAACAACTGATTTGATTTCACAAAAAATAATAAGCAGTTCGATTGTATTTTGCATTGGTTGAAAAACAAATTAAATTGCCATTATGACCATATTCACGAATAATTCTCATTAATGTATTACCCGGTTTGGTTTAATCGGCGTACAGTGCTCAGTTAATATTTCAACTTTTCCATTTGCTTTGATAATGGTAAGGCTACAGCGTTGTATTTCATCAAATGGTACGCCAATGTAAGCTCCCTTTCCAACCCACTTTGTGCTTACCACTGCTGTATTTTCAAACAGCTCTACAAAATAATGTGACCGTTCAAAAGTATCCAGTGTGTAATCTGGCGAACCGGCAGTTTGAACCAGATTTTCTCGGGCAAAGATTCCGCCGGATTGCGTAAAATAAACATAGGACGGCGCCAATACAGAATCGACTTTTTTTAAATTCTTGTTTTTCCATCCATCATCAAAACTTTTTATTACCGCAATTACTTCTTCTCTGGTAAGCGGTGATTGCGTCTTAGCACAGGAAACAAAACAGAGCATAAATAAAAACAAAATATTGAATAAAACTTTCATAGGACACAAATATAAATACGGACAATTTAAAATTTTAAGAGATTTGAACATTCCAGTGCGGATATAAAATTAGATTTATACAAAAACCGATCAGCAATTTTAAAAAAGAATGCTGTAATAACTATATCCGAGAGCATTATCAACAGCACCTTTTGTAGAAAGTTCAAAAAATAAAATAATTAACAAATAACTGTGGTCAACTACTTCAACTTTGCAAAATAATTTTATAACATGCTTTCAATAAACTCCAGAACACTTTTATTATTTTGGCAAACGGTGTTTTTTATTTGCGCTGCAAGCATCACCAATACGCCATATGCCCAGCGACAAATTCATATCAATAACATTAAGTTTATTGGACAATATCAAATACCATATGCCTTACAATTTAAAAATACAACCATAGGTGGTTTATCAGGCATTGATTATGACGCTGCCAATAAACACTACTATTTTATCAGTGATGACCGGAGTGCCATTAACCCTGCCCGCTATTATACCGCCACCATAGCTTTGTCACCGAAAGGAATTGAAAGTCTCCATTTTACCGGCGTTCGTTATCTTTTACAACCTGGCGGAAAGGTGTACCCCAACAGTAAACAAGACCCGGCAAATACACCCGACCCAGAGGCCATCCGCTACAATCCGGTGCGGAAACAATTGGTATGGAGCAGCGAAGGAGAAAGAATCATACGGCTAAACGATACAATTCTGGGAGACCCCTCCATTACTGACATTACTTTGCAAGGCAAATATGTACATCGCTATTTATTACCGGAAAACCTAAAAATGCAATCCATCGAAAAAGGGCCGCGGCAAAACGGCGTACTGGAAGGAATGACTTTTTCCAATCGGTATAAAACGCTTTTTGCAAGCGTGGAAGAACCGTTGTATGAAGATGGCCCAAGGGCTGAAACTATTGAAAACAGCGCATTCATTCGCATTCTGCAATTCGATGTGGCTACCAGAGAAAATACCCGGCAATTTGCTTATAAGTTAGAACCGGTCGCCTATGCACCTTTTCCGAAAAATGGGTTTAAGGTAAATGGAGTACCGGATATACTTAGCATTGGCAGCAACAAATTGCTGGTATTGGAGCGATCATTTTCGACCGGGCGGCTGGCATGCACGATTAAATTATTTATCGCTGATTTAAGCAAGGCCACCGATATTAAAAATATCAGTTCATTAAAAACCACTACAAACTTTGAACCGGCTGCAAAAAAATTACTATTCAATATGGATGACCTTGGTATTTATATTGATAATATTGAAGGCGTCACTTTTGGTCCGGTATTACCAAACGGTCACCAAACATTGATATTTGTAGCCGACAATAATTTTAATCCGCTGGAACAATCCCAACTGTTGTTGTTTGAAGTGATCAATTAAATAAATGTTTTTTTTATAACGTAATTTACCAAAGTATGCATTTCGAAAGTTCCGGGAACCGTTCAAATAACACCAAACCATATATTTGTTGAATTAAATTATCTTACTGAAAAATAAAAATATATGAAACAACTATTTATCCTGTTAACCTGCATGCTGCTACTGGCTGCATGTAACAATAGCCCAAAATCTACTATTGCAAATTTTAAAACAATTGAAGTGAAGTACCCTGAGACAAAAAAAGACACCTCCGTAGCAGACAATTATTTTGGCACTTCGGTAGCCGATCCCTATCGCTGGCTTGAAAATGATACCAGCGCCGAAACGGGCGCATGGGTGAGAGCGGAAAACCAAGTCACTCAAAATTATCTGAAACAAATTCCTTTTAGAGATGCCATTGCAAAGCGGTATGAAGACCTCTTTAATTATGAAAAATACTCGGCTCCCACAAGAGAAGGAGAATTTATCTATTACAGCAAAAACCCGGGTTTACAAAACCAGTCGGTCATGTATCGGGAACCTTTAAACGGCGGAGCTGCAGAAGTATTTCTGGATCCCAATACGTTTTCAAAAGACGGTACTACTTCCCTATCCGGTATCAATTTTTCAAAAGATGGTTCGCTGGCAGCCTACAACATTTCGGAAGGAGGCAGCGACTGGCAAAAAATAATCATTTTAGATGCCGCTACTAAAAAACAATTGAGTGATACGATGCAGGACATCAAATTCAGTTCGGCCAGTTGGAAAGGAAATGATGGTTTCTTTTACAGTACCTATGACCGCCCCAAACAAGGCAGCTTTCTTGCCGGTGTAACAGATAAACACAAATTATTTTACCATAAAATGGGCACAGCACAAAAAGATGACCAACTGATTTATGACGGCGCCGGGCAAACGAAACGGTATATTTCCGGTGGTGTAACCGAGGATCAAAAATGGCTTGTAATCAGTGCGGCAAATGCTACTTATGGAAATGAAATGCATGTAATGGATTTAACCAAACCCAATGCTACCATCGTTACCCTGGTTACCGATATGAAAAACCAGCACGGAATAGTTGAAGCCGATGAAAATAACTTTTTTATTCAAACCGACAGGAATGCACCTACCAGTAAACTGGTAACCGTTGCTATTGCAAATCCTGCAGAGGCTAATTGGAAAACGATTGTTGAAGCCGTTCCAGAAGTATTGAGCGCTTCATCTGCCGGCGGGTTTATTTTTTGCACCTATTTGAAAGATGCCGTAAGTAACGTTTATCAACACGACATGACGGGTAAAAGAATTCGTGAAATTGAATTGCCCGGTTTAGGAACTGCAGGTGGTTTTTATGCAAAGAAGGAATATAACGAATTGTATTATGGCTACACTGGTTACACCACACCGTACACCATTTACAAACTGGATATCAATACCGGTAAAACAGCTTTGTACAAGCAACCAACGGTGCAGTTTAAACCGGAGGAGTATGAATCGAAACAGGTATTTTACACCAGTAAGGATGGCACAAAAATACCCATGATCATCACCCACAAAAAAGGTATTCAACTGGATGGCAAAAATCCTTGTTTACTGTATGGCTATGGCGGGTTTAGTGTGAGCCTTACGCCTGCATTCAGCACCTCTAATATGATTCTATTAGAGAACGGCGGAATATATGCAGTTCCCAATATCAGGGGCGGTGGAGAATATGGCGAGGCATGGCATGAGCAGGGCATTAAAACAAAAAAGCAAAATGTATTTGATGATTTTATAGCTGCGGCGCAATACCTGGTTGACAATAAATATACGTGCCGGGATATGCTGGCCATACAAGGCGGAAGCAATGGCGGATTACTGGTAGGTGCCTGTATTACACAGCAACCAGATATGTGTAAAGTAGCCTTTCCTGCAGTAGGCGTAATGGATATGTTGCGGTACCATAAATTTACGGCAGGCGCTGGATGGGCCTATGATTACGGCACATCAGAAGACAGTAAAGAGATGTTCGATTATCTCTATAAATATTCGCCTGTTCAAAATATAAAAGCAGCAGCTTATCCTGCTACAATGATCACCACTGCAGATCATGACGATCGTGTGGTGCCGGCACATTCGTTTAAGTTTGCAGCCCACATGCAGGAAAAACAAACAGGTCCAAATCCAGTACTCATTCGCATTGAAACAAAGGCTGGGCATGGTGCAGGTAAAAGCACCAAACAAACCATTGCAGAACAGGCAGACAAATGGAGTTTTATGTTTTACAATATTGGCATAACACCAAAATATTAAAATTCAATTTCGGATTAACATGAATTCCTTTAATCCTGGAAACTGCTTCGGTCTTTGGTCAGCCGATATTGGAAAAACGAAATTTTGAACTTGACACTTAAGCAATCAATAATAATTTCAGCGGTGCCATCTTTTGAAAGATGGCATCGTTGTTTTAAGCTATTTTGGTTCGCTTTAAGAAAACATTTTTAACTGATCATCGGAATTTCATTACAGACAAACAATTTAAAAAGGCAACTAACAATTCAACTCCCGATTGCTATCGTGACAACAATTCAACAATTCATCAATTCAACAATGCAACAATGCAACAATCCTTCCATACAACATAGCCGAACAAGCTCTGCAATCCCCGATGATTCCAACCACTCCTTTAGATGAAATAGTATTTGAATATTTGAACTCAAAGATATTTGCTATGACCAGACAATTAATTATTGAGCGGACGTTAAAGGCTATCAATCAGCTTCCCGAAGATAAAGCCGAAGAAATTGCTGATTTTGCAGACTTCATTTCGAAACGTTGTGAAGATCAGCGACTGGCCGAAGGAATTCAACAACTCATATCTGAAAGTCAAACTTTTGTTTTTTTAGAGAACGAAGCAAATTTGTATTCTGAAGAAGATTTAAAAGAGTTGTACAAGGACTAAAGGCGACATTTTATTGATCACTTTCCCGTTCACTGATTTAAGTGGAAGTAAATTAAGACCTGCTTTAGTACTTGCACAATCAAAGCTTGACATTACTGTTTGCTTCATCACAACTCAAAGCGACTGGAAAGTATCGACCGACTTACTCATTTCCCCGGATCCGGAAAATGGACTAAAAGTGCCATCGATTATCAGGGCAGGTAAAATTGCAACTTTGGACAAATCCCTGGCAAAAGGTCTCCTCGGAAAACTCAATCAAACAGAACTTTTAGCAGTAAACATTAAACTCAAAACTTTATTTCAACTGACCTAAAAAACACGCCGGGCAGTCCATTCGCCTTCAAAACCTAACAGCAATCCGATCAAGACATTCCAATAAGTGATTACCACGAAACAACAAACCCTCCGGGTTGCAATAATGCAAAACGATTAAAAAAGGCATTAAAATTTCGTAGTAAAACCTTTCATGCTACTACTTCAACAATCAAATTATCAAACAATGTAGCAATCCAACAATCCAACAACCCTAAACACTAACACCCCAACTCCGTTCAAAATCCTCACCAGCGGCCAGCTTAACAATCCCTTCCTTATCACCCATTACCTGGTTACTGTTTACACTATCCGCAATGCCGCACCAGGGCTCAATGCAAATAAAATCGGCATCCTTTGCAGCCCAAATTCCGAGGTAGGGAAAACCTTTAAAAGTAAAAGTAAAACCAACTGAATGTTTGTCTGATTTTAATTCCACCGCATCCGATTTAAGATTCTTTAATACGATTGCATCCTTGTAAAACAACGACTTTGTTAAAGACAACCGATTGGTATTTTCCAGCAAAGCAGTCGGAGCTAACTCAATCAACCCGTCTGCACTAATTGGCCAGCGCCCTGCATTTTCGGTTTTGTTAAACAACAGGTAATAGTCGTCATACCCAAGTTCATCTGCAAGGGGTAATTTAAAAGCAGGATGAGCTCCTACTGAAAAAATCATTTCATCATTGCCCTTGTTTTTTACCAGGTATGTAACAGATAGCTTGTTTGCTTCAATAGTATAAATAAGGGAGAAGGAAAACTGAAAAGGATAAACTGATAAAGTCTGCTCATCCGCTTGCAATTCTAAACTGATAGAGGTGGCAGTTTGATTGGTAACGGTAAAAACTTTTTCTCTTGCAAAACCATGGCGACTCAGTTCATAGCTTTTACCGTTTATTGAATAGCTGTTATCTTTTAAGGTACCAACGATGGGGAATAATACCGGTGAATGTTTTGCCCAAAATGCTGGATTGCCACTCCACATGTATTCGTGGCCGTTTGCCTTGTTAAAAAGGCTATTTAACTCTGCACCTAAAGGATTAATTACAGCTTTAATCAGATCATTTTCAATGGTGTTCATCATTTTATTTTTAAAAATTTTTGAGTTGAAATTTGTTCTTTCAAAATAATGTCGATTCCCCTTCTATCACCATAAAATTTTGTTCGGAACTTTGCACCCACTCGTCGAACATGGTAGTAAAAATATTTATCCGGAAATATAAGTAATCAGCAGCAAAATAAATTCTTTTAAGGTTGCCTCAGGCAGAAACGAAGGGTTTTAATAGAAATTGTAAGAAATACCTGGACAGTTAATATTGTAACTTTAATGGCGTAAGATGTAAACGTACTTTCCAAATAACGAACATTTATCCTTATCATGCAAATTCAAAAATCATCTCTTTTAAGAAGTACGATTGACAATAAAAAAGCTTAGCAAACGTTCACTAACTAAATTCATTCTCTATAAATCTGTACATCCTAACTGAAAACTAAAAACTCTCCTATGAAAAATAGTCTTATTAAATTGCTGCCGGTACTCATCGTTTGTATATTATTGTTATCTGCTTGTAGTAGTTCCCGTGAAACTACCCATCACCGCAGCGTAAATAACAAGGCTTACAGAGGCTATTGATTTGTTTTTGCTTTTGTTGATGATAATTACGTGGGCGGTGGAAGCCATATCGGTTTGGTGCCTTGTTTAAGGCACTGCACCGTGCCGAATAAGATTTCAAGCCTGTTTACAGCACTTTTTTCAACTGATGCTGAAATTAATCTTCTTTTAAGTATAACGTTGAAAAGCCAACACAAGCTGTTGCGCTGCTTTTATACCTGTTTATTTCTGTCGGGCTGCATCCGAAATATTTTGATCTAGGCCAGGCTACTTAAAACAGTTGCCCGGTTAAGTAACTATCAATTTGAAATAAATTAGTCACTTATAAACGTTGATTGATTTATGGTGATATAAAATCGCTGGTAGCACTTAGGTTTCCAACAAATATTTTTATCTTCAATACAAATTGAAATCGTATGAAAAACATAATGATCACCCCGATACTACTGCTCATTGTACTGATCTTAATTGCAGCAGGAAAATCGTTTTATAAACCGGTTGCGAGTCGCTCAGCTTTCGATAAAAATGATATCATCTCCTGTGGTTTCCCCGCAGCCGGAATAATTGCCGATGAACAAGGTAAGTTTATTCCATTGTTACCGGGATGGGGTAATTACAGCTATACCATTACTACCTCCAACGACAGTACACAAATATATTTTAACCAGGGGCTTAATTTTTATTATAGCTACCATTTTAGAGAAGCGCTTGCATCCTTTAAAGAAGCCGCTCGTTTTGATAAAACCTGTGCCATGGCTTACTGGGGTCAGGCACTTGCCATGGGACCTTACTACAACAATTATTCTTATAAAATGGGAGCAGGCATACCGGATGTACTAAAGGAAATGCAGCGGCACATGGCTGCAGCATCTGAAAAGGAAAAGGGATTGATAAAGGCCATGCAGCATAGATACTCTGCCGATTTCAGTAATACCGATCGTCAACAGTTAGACAGCAGTTATGCAGCCGCTATGCAGTTGCTGATGCAACAGTTTAGTGCCGATGACGACCTGAAAGCACTGTATATCGATGCCATAATGCTGCAACATAAATGGGATTTCTGGAACAATGATGGCAGCCCAAAAAGCTGGACGCCCGAACTTGTAAACCTTTGCGAAGCTATGCTGCTACGGCAACGTATGCACCCGGCAGCAATGCATTATTACATTCACCTTACCGAAGCATCACATGAGCCACAGTTAGCACTTAGAACTGCGGAACGATTGAAAGAAGCGATGCCCGGTGTGGGGCACATGGTACACATGGCCACCCACATGTACCAGCGCAACGGACTATTTGCAAAGGGAGTTACCGTAAATGAAGATGCAAACAATGTGAATAATAACGTGGATGACCTGGCGCCCAATTTGGGTATCGGTAAAAATAATAGTGTACATATATATGCGGTGCAGTCTTTTTGCGCAATTAATGCAGGCATGTACACCAAAGGATTTCCATTATACCAAAGGGCTAAAAACCGCATGCTGGCAATTACCAACAATTTAGCGCAAGATCCAAATAGCCAGGGTGTATTTATGCTGCCGGTAATGGCAATGGTAAGGATGGGGAAATGGCAGGAGATATTGGCGACACCTGCGCCGGATGAGCGCTGGAAATATGCCACCATACTGGATTGTTTTGCAAAAGGAATTGCACAAATTCATTTTAAAAATGGATTGGCTGCCAAACAATTGCTGAATAAGCTGGAATCTATAATGGTCGATAGCACACTAGCTGTTCGGTCGATGCCGTTTAATGCTCCGGTGCAAATGGCAACGATAGCAGCGGGCATTTTAAAAGGTGAACTGTTTTATGCAGAAGGAAAAAATACTGATGCCATCGCTGCATTTACAACGGCGATTGAGGAAGAGGATAAGCTAATTTATAGAGAACCGCAGGAATGGCTGTTGCCAGCCAGACAATACCTTGGTGCCTTACTTTTAAAAATGAAACAACCAGCCCTGGCAGATAAAGTGTACCGGGAAGATTTACTCGCCAACCCGAATAATGGCTGGTCTTTACTTGGACTGCACCAAAGCCTGCTGGCGGCGGGCAGAAAAGGTGAGGCGGAGCTCTATAGACAAAGTTATATGGCTGCGTTTAAAGATGCAGACAGCATGCCGGTTGCTTCTGTTTATTAATTTTTAATACAAGTGAGCAGAGTTAAGCGATACCAGGATCTGGTTCAATAAATTATTGCTGACTAAAATAATAGACCATCAACCCGGCCAGAATAACCGCAATCACTGCCAGGGTAACCTTGGTAGCAGAGACCGGTTTTTTACCATCAATTTTGCCGGTTTGACCGTTAATGATAAAACTGTATTTTTTTCCCTTGTACAAATATTCGCATATCCAGGCCGGCAACACTATATGCTTGTAGGTTCTGATGTTCATTTCCGTATCTACGGATAACCCCATTTGCTTATCGCCGCCTAGCTCATTGGCGCAAAGGCGATATACCTCTTGCTGAATATAGCTTTTGGCAGCATCAAAACTTTCAGCAATGTTTTTACTGTAATTTTCAGCACTCCAACCCGCAATGTACTTTTCATTCAGCGGCAGCAGGTGATCTAACTGGTAGGGATAAATGCCATTGATTTTTTGCAGGACAATATCTTTGCTTCCACAAATCAATATGTCATCAAAAAAATGATCCAGCGAACCACTGCGATATTGCCAACGGGTTTTTGTAACGGTTCTTGTCTGTCTTTTTCCCTGGCTGTCAGTATAATTTTCTGTCTCGTAATAATAATAGCCCGCTTGTCCACTCCATTCATTTACCGTGCCCACATCAAAAGTCCAGAAGGGAATATAATGCCCCTTTAGATTTTCGATCAGCGACAATTCTTTTAAGGCAGATTCATTCCAAAAACCCTTCCCTATCCATTGTTTAAATATTACTGAGGCATTGTTTTTAGAAATGGCAAAAGGCAGTATGGAAAAGGGATGAATGATCTTCTGTTTATATGCCTGTGTATTGATAACATTGTTGCCACAATTGCTACACTCGAAAAAAACAATATTACTTAATGAAGTATTTTCTTTGCCGCAATTGTTGCAATTGTAGAAGAGTGTTTCCGGGCTGTTATCAGCCGTCTGCACAGGCGCAGTATCAAAGGAAATTTCGTGTATGATTTCATTGCTTTGTTCAATCTCAAAAACAGCAGCGCAATGCAAACATTTCAGTTTGCTTGTATCAGCATCATAATTTAGTTCAGACGAACAATTGGGGCAGGAGAGTTCAACAAAATTATCCATCTTAAAAATTACAACTTGCTTAGTATGTCTGCTTTCTTTTGGTTAAACTCACCCAATGTGATAATACCTTGTTTTTGTAATTCTGCCAACTGCTTCAGCAAGTCCAGTTGCTGCGCCTGGTCACTGCTGGCGCTGCCTGCATTGCTGCTTTGCTGATTCATTAAATTGGTCAATACTACAGCCCCCATTCCACCTGCATTCTTATTCTCGGCCAATTTTTCCAATGCTATTCCGCCCTGCATTTTATTAAAATCATTCAAATCATTTTTCAGGATATGGAGTTGTGTTTTCTTATCAATGATCTTTTCTACTTCTTCTGGTAACGAAACATTTTCGATAAAGAATTTTTCCAGTAAAATACCGTACGTATCCATTTCTTTTTGCAGGATAGGTTTTAACAATTCACCCAGCTCTGTATATTGTGTTGCCAGGTTCATAACACCAATTTTTGCCTCGGCAAGTGTTTCGGCTAAGATACTGGCGAAAACTGAACGCAGGGTTTCTTCAACCAAATCAATTTTTACATAGGGGTTAGTGCCGCTAAACTTAGTAATAAACTGTTTTACATCTTTAATACTGATAGCGAAATTGCCGAACGACTTTAAACGAACCTGACCAAAATCTGCATCACGCATTAAAATCGGTCCGCTGGTACCCCATTTTAGGTTGGTAAACTGTCTGAGGTTTACAAAGTAAATATCCACTTTAAACGGAGATTCAAAACCATATTTCCATGATTTCAACGTTGTGGCAATGGGCATATTGCGAGATGATAAAGTATGTAAACCGGCAGTGTACAGGTCTCCAAACTCTCCTTCATTCATCAACACGGCACATTGCGTTGCTCTCACAGTAAGCTGTGCACCATTTTTAATGTTATTTCCTTTATCCTGAAATTTCCAAATCAGCGTGTCATCTGAACTGTCTACCCAGTCAATTACTTCTATCAATTCGTTCCTGATAAAATCAAATAGTCCCATTGTGTAAAATTTTTTAAAATTGTTTCAATTGTTCTGTCTACCGATGTTAACCAGATAAAAATAGGACTAATATTTTACATTGATAAAAGTGAAATGATGAGGTGTGCCAGGATGATTTTATGGTGGCAATGATCAAGATACAAGGACAAAATACGATCGTATCGTGTTCGTCAAATTGGAGAAACAATCAAATCTGATAACCCTTGATGACACAGGTAAAAGCGGAAGTGGGTCATTTGAAATAAGTTTATTCGGACTTTAAATATTTCGCCCCTTAAGGGCTTGAATACGGGTATTCCAAAATACCTAAATTAGAATACCCCCATCCTCTATCCACTAAAAATACTCAACCTTTTTCTTGAGCGGTTTCCAGACCTCCCCTTTAGGGGCCGGGGGCAAAAATGGATTGCACCGGGTTTAAATATATCGTCCTTACAGGGCTTGATGGTATATATTAATTATTATAGGGCGGTGCCCTATGCTTTTCTATTTCGCCCTTTTAAGGGTTTGAATACAGCTATTCCAAAATACCTAAAATAGAATACCCACATCCTCTATCCACCAAAAATACTCAACCTTTTTCTTGAGCGGTTTCCAGACCTCCCCTTTAGGGGCCGGGGGCAAAAATGGACTGCACCAGGTTTGAATATTTTGCCCCTAAGGGCTTGATGGTGTATGTTAACTATTCATAGGGCGGTGCCCTATGCTATTATATTTCGCCCTTTTAAGGGCTTGAATACCGCTATTCCAAAATAACTAACCCGGACAAGCCAGAACCAAATAGGCAATAGGCAATTGGCAAAAGGCATCATGTAAATATTGAGTTTTTAATTCTTCCTCCCAAAGCCTTATCCATTTTATGTTACAGCGTGTAGTAAAAAATACCTTGCCAAAACATAAGAAGATTTAAGGGGTTAAATGAAAGAAATCCGATCCATTTTAGGAAGAGATTGGTAGTCCTCCCCTTTTGGAATATCCCGATTTTTTGGGGATGGGTTGGGGTAAATTTGAACTCGTCTTATAACTCCCCGACGGCTTGGCAGGATGGGGGTAAATTCCTCTTTTGAAACATCCAGATTATTTATGGGATGGGCTGGGGCAAATTTGAATTTCATGGATAACGCTTCGCCAGATAGCGAGCCGGGGTTGACTCCTCTTTTTTGCAGCATCAAAATAATTTCAGGAAGGGCCGTGGGGAAATAAAAAACCTATGGCATCCATACCATAGGCTTTCGATTTGTAAAGGTTCTGTCTTAATTCAAAAAGAAGTTACGACTGACTTTTTCAGATACTAATACTTCACACCAAAAATGCAGTTCATTCAATTTAAAATGCAACTTGTTGTTCAACCATTATTTTACGCAGGTTAATCAGACCATACCGCATACGGCCTAAAGCAGTATTTATGCTTATGGCTTTTAAAGAAGCTATCTCTTTGAAAGTAAGATCTGCATAATGTCGCATGATGATAATTTCCCTTTGTTCGGCCGGTAAAGTATCCAGCATCTTTCTTACTTTGTCATGGCTTTCTCCTGTTATCAATACCTCTTCAGTACTTTTTACAGCAAAATTCAGGGTATCAAAAATATCAGTGTCATTGCTGGTTTTAATAACTGGCAGGCGACTGGTTTTTCTAAAATGATCCAGACACA
Source organism: Ferruginibacter sp. (assembly GCA_041740215.1). GTDB lineage: Bacteria > Bacteroidota > Bacteroidia > Chitinophagales > Chitinophagaceae > Ferruginibacter. The sequence goes on along the minus strand of JBGSMI010000362.1, from coordinate 2,105 downwards.
TGTTGTGGGCAATGCGCATGATCCATGGTAAAAATTTTCCTTCCTCGGTGTACTGTCCACCTTTTAATTTGTCAATTACTCGGATGAACACATCCTGGAACATATCTTCTGCCAGATATTTATCCTTTAACAATAAATAGATAGAGGTATACAATTTACTTTTATAGCGTATTATCAGCGTTGAAAGGGCCGCTGAATCACCATTCAAATAAAGTTCTACCAGTTGTTGATCGGAAAAGTCGATAAGGGATTTCATAAAATTGATTTGGTTGTAAGGAAAAGGATTTTATTTTTTGTTTTCGTACGGTTGTTTTAAGGTGTCGTACAATCACATAGCAAATGTCTAAATAATCTAAAGTCCAGAATGTAGAATAACGATATTGGTATCTATCGACATTCTTCTACAAAAAAGTTTTGGTCACTTTAGCATTTAAAAAAAGTGAAGGTTAGGTCGCAACTGTGCTTCTTTTCTATGAATTAACCACTAATAAACAATTGTTTGATGTTGCGCTGCTTGTTCTATCAAAACCAAACTGCCCGGCTAATTTCCGGGATATGGAAATTTACTACATCGTATTATTCGATCAAATAGAGGGCATCCCACCGCATTTGGGCGTATTTAAAATTGTAGCAGCTCAATAGCGGGTTGCCAACCTTTTTTAAAGTGTTTTTAGCAGAAAAGAACCTGCACAAGGTTGGCAACCCTACCGACAATTTTAAATGTACCCCCGCATTTAAAAGGTTTCTCTTATATTGTGAGGATAAAATATTTTTATGAAAAATAATGTTGTAAAAGTGTTCATTGGCGGACTTTTTATTGTAGCGAACTTACAGAGCGTTGCGCAAAAGAAGGCCTCAGGTGTTGAGACTTTAAAAAACCAGGCCATAGCCGATATCCAGTTAAAGTATGAGGAATACCGACAAACTGCCCAAAACATCTGGAACTTTGCAGAGATGGGCTATAAGGAAGAAAAAAGTAGCGCCTTGTTGCAACAAACTTTATCTGAAAATGGATTCACAATATCAAATGGTGTAGCAGGAATTCCCACTGCATTTGTAGCAACATACGGTAGCGGACAGCCGGTGATTGCCATACTCGCCGAGTTTGATGCCTTGCCAGGTTTGGCACAGGAAGCTGTACCCGAAAAAAGGCCTATCCAGAATCAGCCAGCAGGTCATGGATGTGGTCATCATCTTTTTGGTACAGCATCTGCTGCCGCAGGTATTGAAATTAAAAAACTTATTCAGGAAAAAAAAATTAATGGCACCATTAGGGTGGTTGGCTGTCCGGCTGAAGAAGGTGGATCGGGCAAAGTTTTTTTGGTAAGAGCCGGCTTATTCAACGATGTAGATGTGGCCATCCACTGGCATCCGGCTGATAACAATAGTGTAACAGTAATGAGTGCACTTGCCAACAAATCTGCCAAATTTCGTTTTCATGGCATATCAGCTCATGCAGCCGCCTCGCCGGAAAAAGGAAGGTCAGCCTTAGATGGTGTGGAGGCAATGGACAATATGGTAAATATGATGCGGGAGCATATTCCGCAGGAAACCCGCATTCATTATGTGATTACAAATGGCGGTAAAGCCCCCAATGTAGTTCCGGATTTTGCAGAAGTATACTATTATGTTCGCCACCCCAAAAGAGACGAGGTTGTAAAAGTATTTGACCGGGTAGTAAAAGCCGCCAACGGTGCTGCCATGGGTACTGAGACCACCGTTGATTATGCCATCATAGGAGGTACACACGATTTGTTAATCAATAGAACCCTTGCAACAGCGATGCAGCTTAATCTTGAAAAAGTAGGTGGCGTAAACCTTACAACAGCAGAAATTGAATTTGGTAAAAAATTACAAACCACCTTTGGATATGCAGCACCACCCATTGAAAATGCAGCGATGGTAAATCCTATGAAAACAGAAGAATCCTCAGGCGGCGGATCAACTGATGTAGGCGATGTAAGTTCAGAACTCCTTACCTTTCGTAGTTTGAGATGCGCTGCATTTGTAAATTAGCCTTAAATTAGTACCTGGAAAAATTGTTTCCGACTGATTTAAAATTACGCATAATTCATTTATAACCTCATTATATCGTGGGGTTGATA
>JBGSMI010000309.1:0-25515 GCA_041740215.1 Ferruginibacter sp. | reverse complement strand
AGCGCCAATGCAAATTTTTCAGTCACTTTTTTTGAATCGTCTGGATGAAAATATTCACTGCAATCCAGCTTCTCAAATTCTTCGTTTGACCATCCTGTAATTCTGGCTGCTGAAGCGCTTCGGAAAATCGTTTTTAAATTTTTATCCAGCAAGGATATTATACCTTCGTTATTTTCAACCAATGCACGAAAGCGCTTTTCATTTTGTGACAGTAATTGCTCCGTTTCATATCTGTCGGTGATATCCTGCGCAAATCCGCGTATTAGCTGTATTCCACTACCTGAGTGGCTTAATGTATTTTTGAATTCCCACATCCGTTTTTTACCTGCTTTTGTTTGTACCTGTATTAAACCATTTACAAAACCATCTTGCTCAATTAGATGAATATAGTCCAAAAATTTTTCTGCTGCAGGTGGGGATAGCAGGTCTTTAATATTCATTTCTACTAATTCGGAAATTTCATACCCAAGATTTTGTTCTGCCGCAAGATTCGTACTTAGAATTTTTCCGTCAAGCCCGTGGGTACAAATGATGTCGGTAATATTTTCTACAATGTCTCTGTATTTTTCTTCGCTTTGTTTTAATTGCTCAATGGCTTGCAGTTTTTCCCGATCAGCTTTTTTTTGCTTTACCGCTGCTTCTATGGCAACAGGCAGTCGGGTAAGCCGGTCTTTTAACAGATAATCATCTGCCCCGGCCTTTATTATTTTTGCAGCAAATTCTTCAGATACTGTGCCGGTTACCAGTATAAATGGGATTATTAATTTTTGTTCTTGTAATATCTCTAGCGCTTCTGCGGCACTAAACTGTGGCATGGCATTGTCGGAAAGAACTACGTCTGGCCTAAAATTTTGTAGCGCCAATGTATAGGTTGCTTTATCAGAAACCACTTCAAATTGATATTGGGCACCCGATTTATTTAATAAACGCTGAATGATTGCAGCATCCGTTTCTTCATCCTCCAATATCAATATTTTTAAAGTAGTTATGTTCATAATATCAGATTAATAAGGGGATTCATTCAATAGTAACCAATAAAATCCAAGGTTTTTAATTGCTTCTGCAAATCCTATAAAATTTACTGGCTTTACAATATAGCTGTTTGCACCCAACTGGTAACTGTTCTTAATATCAGGATCCTCTTTAGACGAAGTTAACATTACCACCGGGATTGCCTTTGTATGTTCAACTAATTTAATTTTTTTCAGCACCTCAAGTCCATTCATTTTAGGCATTTTGATATCAAGTAAGATAAGCCGGGGAGGGGCATCTATACTTCGGATACCTTCGTATTTACCGGTTGCGAAAATAAAATCGAGCGCCTCTTCACCATCTCTTACATGAAAAATTTTATTAGTAAGTTGATGCTTTTTCAATTCCCTGATTGTTAGCGCTGCATCATCCATATTATCTTCTACCAGCAATAACTCTACTGAATTGTTTTTCATTTCTTAGTTTTTAAAGGTGTTTACAATACTATTCTACTGCTCATCCGGTATGCTAAAAAAAAAGCATGCCCCTTTATTCAATGCGGCTTCTACCCAAACTTTGCCACCGTATTTGCTGATAATTTTTTCCACAATTGCAAGTCCAATTCCCGTACCTTCAAATTCATGGCTACTATGCAGCCGTTGAAAAACCTTAAATAATTTATCCTTATATCTTTCATCAAATCCTACACCGTTGTCTTTTACAAAAAATATTATTTGATGATCTTTGGCAAAAGATCCTATTTCAATCAATGGTTCGGCTGCATTGGCAGTGTATTTAATTGCGTTTGATATTAAGTTTGTCCAAACCTGCCTGATGGTATGAATTTCTGCTGCAATGGATGGTAAAGAGCCGATTATCCAACGAATGCTTTTTTTGTTTTTGTGAATTATTCCAGATTCGGCAATTATTTCTTGTACTATCTGCTGTTGATCAATTATAACTTTTTTTATTTCGTAAGTACCCATTCGGAAAAATGCAAGTAACCCATCAATCAGGTTTCCCATTTTAAATGCATTGTCTTTAATTACCGAGGTGATTCTTTTTGCTTCGTCATCCAGATGCTGGGCATAATCCTCTTCCAATATGGTAGTATAGCCTGTTATGGCCCTTAACGGACTTCTGAGATCATGCGATATAGAATATGAAAAAGCCTCCAGTTCTTCGTTGCTCTTCTTCAACTGTTCGGTTCTGCTTTTTACTTTTTCTTCTAATTGGGTGTTTAAATCAATGATTTTTTGCTCCCCTTCTTTGCGCCCGGTAATGTTTCGATAGTTTGCTACAAATGCCTTCACTGCAGGGTTTTGTAACAAATTGGTGACTACGCCTTCCAGCCAGATGTATTCGTTGTTTTTATGTAAAAACCGGTATTGAAATGGTAAGGGCATATTGGGTGTTTTGAATAAATCTACATACAAATTATTGAACTTGTCTACGTCATCGGGGTGTATATAGTCCAACACTTTTTTTCCTTCGCGTTCTTTTACACTATACCCCAGAATTCTTTCAACCGAAGGGCTTTGGTATAAGATATTTGAATGCCCATCATTTAAAACAATAGCATCAGACATATTTTCTATCAGGGAACGATAATGGCTTTCCCGCAAAGCCAATTTTTCTTCACTTGCAATACGCTCGGTAACATCTCTGAAATTAAAAACGATGGCATGAATGTATTCATCCTGTAGCAAATTATTTACCGTTCCTTCTACCCATAGATAATGACCATCCCTATGTTGACTTCGGAATAATGTATTGATCGATTTACCCGGATTGCTGGTTAGTTCGTTCATTATTTTTTTGCAATAGTCTAAATCATCCGGGTGGATGTTTTTTGTGATATCTTTTTGGATTACCTGTTCATCGCTCCAACCTGTAATTCTGCTCGCAGAAGGGCTGCGGTAAAAAACCGTAAACTCTTCGTCTAACATTGTTATTACATCATTATTGTTTTCAATCAGGGCCCGAAAAAGCTTTTCATTTTTATAGATTTCATTTGTTCTGGATTTTACTTTTTCTTCCAGCAGTTCATTAGATCGTGTTAGCTGCTCTTCTATTTTTTTGCGAAGACTAACGTCTTTTATAAAAAAAATGAACGAAGTGGTTTCATTTTTTTCATTTTGTATAGCACTTGAAATTAGCGAACCAAAAAAGGAAGTACCATCGGTGTGATTATAACTCATCTCAGCCTTCCATATCCCGTGTTCAACAATTGTTTTTTCGATAGCGGTTATCTCAATGAGTGGTAATTTTAAAGCTGGGATTGCTGCAACTTTTTTTCCAATGGTATCTTCTTTATACAGGCCAAATAGTTTTTTGGCTCCGCCATTCCAGCTAATAATGCGGTAGTTCCTGTCTATTGAAAAGATTGCTTCAGAAGATTGCTCCACTATGTTAGCAAGGTGATCCATTTTTTCTGCAAGTAGTTTTTCATTTGTAATGTCAAAACTAACTGCAACGTATCCGTTAATCACTCCATTGGTGTCTCTTATATTGGAAATAGAAGTATTTACGATAATATTTTTGCCGGATTTGGTGATCCGTTTCAATTCGCCGGCCCAATGGTCTTCAGCAATAAGTTTTTCTAGTGCACTGCTAACGGCCCTCTCCGAAATATCGGTTTGTAACAATTCAGTTGAGTTTTTACCCAGTGCTTCCTGTTCGGTATAGCCATACAGGTTTTCAGCCCCTTTGTTCCAACTACTGATTTTAAGATGTGCATCCAGTGTATAAATGGCATCATTCGATTGGTTGATCTGCTGGTAGAGCAATGCCACATGGTCCAAGGCCTTTTTTCTTTCCGTAATATCCCGTGTAATTTTTGAATATCCATAAACGATGCCTTTTTCATCGCGGAGTGCTGTATAAATTATGACGGCCCAAAAAGTAGTTTTATCTTTTCGCAATTGCCAGTCTTCGGTTTCAAAATACCCTTGTAGCAATGCTTTTCGTAAGTTAATTTTTGGTATTTTATTTTTTAATTGATCAGCAGTGTAAAAAATATCAAGTGGCTGGTCAATAATTTCTTCCTGCTTGTATCCATGAATAAATGCAGCCCCATTATTTGCTGCAGCTACATAGCCCTTCGGGTCTATTGTGATGATGCCATAGTCGTTTACGCTATTTACTATGACTTGAAACGCTTGCTCACTTTTTTTTATATCATCTTCTACGCAATGTTGGTCTGTTACGTCGGTAATATTGAGTATTATATGAGCAAGATCTTTAGCAGAATTTACAACAGGTGTAAAATACAGACACCAGCTCCGCTCTTTAGTTACTCCACCCGGGCAGCAGATATTAGATAATTGTACGACCACTGAATGAGGCTGTTTCTGTTGGATTACATATTGTAGCGAAGATTTTAAACTGAACCCATCAGGTGTTGCTTTCTCACCAGAAGTATCAGGAAATATTTCTAATAAATTACGGCCAAGCAGCTCTTCTCTTCCTGTCATGGTGGCTTTTAAATAATCGTCACTTATGGCAGCTATTAAAAAATCGGGCAACACCACCAACGATAGCCCTGGTGCAGTTTCAAACAGTGATTTAAAATCTAATACGGGATTTTGTTTCATGCGGTTTGGTTATAAACTAAAATGCAATTTATCGTTGAATTATACCTATAGTTGTTTTTATCAGGCTGACGACAACTTGAAGTTATTATTCATGTTTTTTCTGATGAATATTTTGATGACCGAAAAGATTTGCCGGGTTATATTGTTTAAAACCATTTCGTTCATTATTTAAAATTTTTCAAGATGAAAGTCATTTATTAACGTTAGCAATTCCCATATTTCAATTTAGAAAACGATCTTCTGTAAAAAGCACCATTAGCATTATGGCAATTTGTTTATCAAAAAAAGATAATCGAACACAGTACCTTTCATGAGCAGGTTGTTCATTCTACCGGCACTATTTTTTATCCATTCGATTTAGAATTGTCATACAGCAAAGCCCTACTAAATTATAAACAAAAACTATAGAAAACAATTAAAATTTTACTGTTTGGTAAAAACTAGCAGGTCGTAAGGATTTGATTACAAAGGGTTTATTTTGGTTTAAGTAGTGAATACCATACCGACTAAATCAAATCGCTAAAGCATTATCCGCCAATGAAACCTGCAATAATAAAAATGGTAGCGATAAATTAAAAAATGCGACTTAAATTGCTATGATCAATTTTAAATTATTATGAGACATATTATCCTTTCAATGTTGGGCAGTCTTTTGTTTACGGTGCTATTGGCTCAAAAGAAGAAGCCTGCTGCAATTTCTTCGCCTGTTAGTGCAGTTACACCGGCAAACTACTTTGGCAACGTTAAATGGCGCAATATTGGTCCCTATCGGGGAGGTAGATCGGTAGCTGCGACTGGTGTGATCAATAATCAATTAACCTATTATATGGGCACTGTTGGTGGTGGTGTGTGGAAGACAGAAGATGCAGGTGTAAGCTGGCAAAACATGTCGGACGGGCAATTTAAAACTTCATCAGTTGGGGCTATTGCCGTAGCGGAAAGTGATGCCAATATTATTTATGTTGGTATGGGGGAGCATGCAGTGCGGGGCGTAATGTCGTCTTATGGAGATGGTGTTTATAAATCAATGGATGCCGGCAAAACCTGGGTGCATTTGGGATTGGCGCTGACCCGGCAAATTGCTGCCATCAGAATTGATCCGAAAAATCCGGACAATGTGCTGGTGGCAGCACAGGGTGCGTCTTATGCGCCTACCACCGATCGGGGAATTTATAAATCATCCGATGGCGGAAAAAGCTGGAAAAAGACTTTGTATGTTGATGAGCATACCGGCTGTGCAGATCTTTCGATGGATATGAATAACCCCCGCATTTTGTATGCGGCTATGTGGGATCACCAGCGTTTACCATGGCAGATTAGAAGCGGCGGAAAGGGGAGCGGTTTATACAAATCCATTGATGGCGGCGATACCTGGGCAAGACTGGAAAAGGGTTTGCCAAAGGCACTGGGAAAAATGGGCATTTCGGTTTCAGGTGCCAATTCAAATAAGGTCTATTCAGTTATTGAATCAGATACGGAAAAAGAACAGGGTGGTGTTTTTGTTTCCAATGATGCAGGAGTTTCCTGGAGCAGGGTTAGCAAAGATCACAATACGGTTCACCGGGCCTGGTACTATATTGAAATTGCGGCCGATCCTTTGAATGAAGAAGTCGTTTATGTAATGAGTTCACCGATGTTAAAATCTATTGACGGGGGTAAATCATTCAATACAATGAGTACCATGCATGGGGATCATCACAATATGTGGATCAATCCAAATAACAGTAAAAATATTATCCTGGCAGATGATGGCGGAGCTGTTATCACTTTTAATGGTGGCCAAACCTGGAGCTCACAAGCCAACCAACCTACCGCACAGTTTTACCGGGTTAATGCGGATAACCTTTTTCCCTACAATGTATATGGCGGGCAGCAGGATAACAGTTCCGTAAAAATTGCCAGCAGAACTACCTATAATTATTCAATTGAAGAAAGAGACTGGACCTGGTCAGCCGGCGGCGAAAGTGCTTTCCTGGCTTTCAATCCAGACGATCCACGGTATGTGATGGGAGGAAGTTATCAGGGAACAATTAATGTGCTCGATCAGCAAATTATGGAGAGTAAATCTGTGATGGAAAAGCCATTGCAGTTTCAGTCATTGCAACCCAAAAATATGCGCTACCGCTTTAACTGGAATGCCCCCATCATCTGTTCGCCCAATGATCCTAATACTTTTTATCATGGCGGAAATGTTTTATTTAAAACAACCAATCTTGGTAAAACCTGGCAAGCGATTTCTCCGGACCTTACCACACATGATACTATTAAAATGGGAATCAGCGGCATTCCTTACACTAACGAAGGAGCTGGTGGCGAAAATTATTGTACAATCACTTATATCAATGAATCTCCCTTTGAAAAAGGGGTAATCTACACCGGTAGTGATGATGGACTGGTGCATCTTACAAAAGATGGCGGTGTAAGCTGGACGAATATTACGCCTGCTGGTTTACCCGAATGTTTGATCAATTGTATTGAAGTGTCACCGCATGATAAAGCCACGGCTTATATTGCAACTACCCGTTACAAATTCAATGATTTTTCACCTGCTATTTACAAGACAAGCAACTATGGTAAATCATGGATTAAAATTAGCAATGGTATTCCGGAAACGGCCTATACCCGTGTTGTTAGAGAAGATGTAATAAGAAAAAATTTGTTGTATGCCGGCACCGAAACCGGTTTGTTTATTTCATACAACGGTGGAAGTGAATGGATGCCTTTTCAATTAAATCTCCCGCTTTCGCCTGTTACGGATTTGAAGTTGCACCAGGGTGATTTGATTGCGTCCACTGCCGGCCGATCGTTTTGGATTTTGGATGACATTGGTTTACTACAACAATACGATCCTTCATTGGCGGAAAAAACTGAAATACAGTTATTTCAACCGGAAAATACCATCCGTGTTTCCGGCGGAAGCCAGTTGGATAAATTGGCTGGCGAAGACGCAAGCGGACCTGCACCAACTGGTACTGCAGGTACCAATCCATCCACTGGTGCAGTTATTTATTACCAGCTTCCTGCAAAGATCGATTCTGCTGCTGATCTCACACTCGAAATAATGGATGCCAACGACAACCTTGTAAGAAAATATAGCAACAAGCCCGATGAAAAATTTACGACTTACCCCGGAGGCCCGAATGCTGATCCGGTGTTAAATGTAAGGCCAGGTTTAAACCGCTTTGTGTGGGATTTGCGTTATTCAACTTTGCCTGGCGTTACTGGTGTATATATTGAAGGTAGCTATGTAGGACATAAAGTTGCTCCCGGAAATTATACCATCCGGTTAAAAATGGGAAGTCAGCAAAAGCAGGTAATACATACTGTAAAACCAGATCCCCGTATCAAAGTAACTACAGCCGATTATGCCTTACAACACCAAACACTCACTGCCATTGAAACAGGGGTGAAGGAGATTCATTTGTCTGTTTCCGCAATCCGCAAAGCAAGGGAGCAAATCAATTACCTGATAAATTTGGTGGCTGATCAACCCTCCATGAAGATACTGAGAGATTCGGGTAAAGCCGTGGAAAAAATCATTACCGCCTGGGAAGACAAACTGGTGCAGGCTAAGTCGCAGTCATATGATGATATTATTAATTTTGAAAATAAATTGAGTGCGGATTATATATTTTTAAGAGGAGAAACTGATTCAAACATTCCCGGCGTAACAGATGGTCAACAGGAAGTATTAAAAGAACTGGATGCCAAATGGAACGTTTTAAAAAGTGAATTACAAACCATCATCACACAACATATCGGAGAGTTTAATAAAATGTGCGAACTACAGAAGCTGGAGAAAATTACGGTTGTAAAATGATAAGTTAATCAGCATGGGTAAACAAAAAAACGGAGTAGGTATTTTTTAACTTACTCTGTTTTTATTGCTTTTTGTAATGGGCTGTTTCTAAAGTGGCTGCTCTTTAAAAGACATTATGCTGTTGCCGTTATTTTTTTTCAATAGTAAAATGAAATGTGCTTCCTTTGTCTTCTTCCGAGGTAATCCAAATTCTTCCTCCCATATTCTCAATGATTTTTTTTGTAACTGCCAGTCCTATTCCGGTGCCGGAGAATTCTTCCTTGCTGTGAAGCCGTTGAAAGAGGATGAATACTTTATCGAAATACTCGTTGCTAATTCCTATGCCATTGTCAGCTACAGAAAATTGCCAATGATCCTTTAAATCAATCGCCTGAATTTCTATTCGTGTTGGTATGTTTTGTCTTGAATATTTTAAAGCATTACTAATCAGGTTTTGAAATACCTGACGCACGGGAGCTTCATGCCCATGAATTTCCGGCAATTCTTGTATTAGAATGCTCGCTTTTTTTTCTTCAATTTCCTTTCTAAACAGTTTATTAATCTCATTTACAAGCGTGTTTAGGTTGATGGCTTGTTTCTCGCCATTTGTTCGGCCTACCCTCGAATAATCTAATAAGTCGAGGATGATTTGGCGCATTCTGTTGGCCCCGTCCACCGCAAAATGAATGCATTTTTTACCTGAAGCATCAAGGGTTTCTCCATATTTTTTTTCAAGCAATTTCAGAAAGCTGGTTACCATTCTGAGTGGCTCCTGTAAATCATGAGAAGCCACGTAGGCAAATTGTTCTAATTCTGTATTGGATTCGGCCAGCTTTTCTGATTGAACTTTTAAACTTTTGTTGAGGTTGCTTAAATTAAGTTCATTTTCTTTCATTTTAGTGATGTCTTGGGTGGCACCAATCATTCTTACTGCATTGCCTGCTTTATCCCGTATAATGTATCCGCGGTCGTACACAACGGCATATCTGCCATCAAGTTTACGAAAGCGGTATTCCTGTTCCCAATAATTTTGTAGCGGATTGTTTAAAACTTCCGCCTGCGATTGTTGCACTCTTTTTAAATCTTCTGCATGTACCAATTTTGTCCAATGTAAATGATCATGATTTTCCGGAAGTGGGTCGTATCCAAACAGGTTTTTAAATCCGTCACCTGTTCGTGTTATTTCACCAGTTAGTATATTAAAATCCCAGATGGAATCGTTGGTGGCTTTGGCAACCAAATTATATCTTTCATTGGTTAGATTAATTGTCTCTTCCGATTTTTTGCGCAGATTTATATCCCTTATGAATGCTATAAAACGCCCATCGTATAGAAATTTGGCACTTATTTCTATATCCAGCATGGACTTGTCCTTTCTCACCATTTTTCTTTCAGATTGGGCGCCTTCTGGCTGTTCCATTTCTTTAAAAAGAAATGGTTGATTTACCAAACTTTCCGGATGTACAAGATCGTAAATAGTAAGGTTTACTAATTCCTTTTCAGTATAGCCCGACATTTTGCAGGCACTCTTATTTACGATATTGAATTTTCCACCGGCATCGGCAATAAAAATGCCATCGGAAGCCTGGTCAATTAGCGTGCGGTATTTCTCTTCACTTTCAACCAACTTTTTTTCGTACAGTATCCGCTCTGTAACATCAAGCATCGTTCCCGAGAACTTCAGTGGGATGCCATTGTTATCTTTGCTGATATAATAGGTTGGTTCGAAATATCGTAACGGTAAAACCGAAGGGTTGGTGCGGAGTATGTTGATAGAAGGTTCGATACCTAATGCCATCGTTTTAAATCCTGCTATAAATTTATGCTGATCTTCGGGATGTAGTCTTACAATAAATTCGTCAAACGAAGGTGTTGAATCTGCCGGAGCAAATCCGAAATGCCGGAACATTTGTTTTGACCAGTTTGACGTTTGAGTATTTATATGAAATTCCCAGTTTCCTAATTTTGCGAGTTCTTCCGCCAGTTCAAGACTTTCCTTGTTTTTCCTTAGGTCGTTATCTGTTTGTTTACTTTCAGTGATATCTGAAATTACGGAAAATATCTGTTTAGGACTACCATCTGCAGCACGTACAAATACGGAATCTTTGGAGCTGAGCCAATGCCAGTTACCCTTTTTATCAACTACCCGAAATTCTGATAGAATCACTTCTTTATCCTTTGCTGCCTGATAGCTGGGTTCTGTAACCTTTTCATAATAATCATGATCGTCGGGGTGCATCAGTAACGTGAAAATACGGTTACCCATTTTTTCCACTTCTTGTTTGCTGTAACCCAATATGGCTTGAATACCTTCATTCTTGTAAATGTATTTTTGTTCTATGATGTCGTAGATATAAATAAAATCCGGCGATGCATTGTTGACACTTTCAATAAAGGCGTTGTCTTCACTCGACTTTTTTTCTGCGATGATATGTTTTGAGATATCCGTTACTGTACCGATATATCCCACGATTTCCCCAGCCGCATTTTTTTCTGGAATCGCCTGACCGAGTACCCAGGTTATGCTTCCATCTCTATGCACAAACCGGTATTCAGAAAGAGATAGCTCTTGAATTGAGGTGGCATTTTGCCAACCTGATAACAACGTTTCCCGATCATCTTTGTGTACTGCATTTAACCAATTATTGCCCAATGCTTCCGCAAATGATAATCCCGAAAGTTGACACCAAAAAGGATTTACATAAGTGGTGCTGCCATTTACATCAGTATGAAAAATACCTACAGGCGAAACTTCCGTTAGTGTTTGGTAGCGTTTTTCAGTTTCTAAAACAGCCTGCTCCGACTTTTTACGCAATACGTCATTTTCAATTATTTCGAGCGCAAAGGATACATCATTTGCCGTTTTTTCGAGCAGTATTACTTCTTCGGTGTCAAAAAAGTTTTTTTCGCCGGAATAAAAAGTAAAAGCACCCACTATTTTTCCAAACTTCTTTATTGGAATTGCTGTGGATGAAAGATAACCATTGCGAAGGGCCGAACTTTTCCAGGGCTGCATGAGTGCATCCTTTTCAAAATCATTACAGATGATCATTTTTCCCTGATTGATTGCCATCGCTGAAGGTCCGGCCTCATTGGCATCACCGGCAGTTTCGATCGCTTTACTTTTTATAATGGAGTCCAACAGTTCGCCAGCCTCCATTACAGTGAATATCTTACTGGTAAGCGGGTCAATCATTTTTATACGCACCTTTTTGAATTTGCCACATTCAACGGCAATATTACACGCCTCTTTAAAAAGGGTAGTTTCATCGGTTGTACGCACAATCATCTGGTTAATCTGGCTGATGAAGGTGTAGAGCCGGTTGACCTTGATTAACTTTTTTTCGGCAGTTTTCCTTTCGGTGATATCAGTTATTATGCCGTGCCAGGTAACCGTGCCATCTGTTTCGGTTAATGGAATAGAATGTCCTGCAAGTGATATTTCCCCTTTTTTGGGATGCAGATAACGAAACTCTTCTTTCCAGTGTGAATTAGTGGCGGCAGACTCTGCTACACTCTTAAAAAGGCGATCCACATCATCAGGATGGCCAAACTTGAACAGACCTGAGGCGTCATCTCGAATTTCATCATGCCGAAATCCGAAAATATCTTCAATAGCATTACTTGCATAAGGAAATGTGAAGGTGCCGTCTTTCAACAAGCTGAACGAATAAATTAAACCGGGAGCAGTGGCAGAAATTTTCGCAAACTTATCCCTTTCTTCATCTAGTTTTTGTTCTGCTTTTTTCCGTAAGGTAATATCTGTTACAATGCCATGGCAGATTACGGTGCCTTCAGGCTCTACTACCGGCAATGAATTTACTTCGTGCCAAACCTCCCCTTTTGTGGGATGCAGGTAGCGGTATTCTCCTTGTAATGGAACTAATTTAGACTTGGTTTCCTGCACTTTTTTCATCATCATATCCACGTCAGCCGGATGAATTAGCTCGAAAATTTTGGTTGCATCACTTTCGATGTCTTCATAGACTACTCCATAAATATCTTCCAACGCATTGCTGGCATAGGGATAAGATAATCCATCCCGATTTTGGCGCATTGAATAAATCAATCCGGGAGAAGTTGCCGCAATCTTCGCAAATTTGTCTATTTCCTTAATAAGGATTGCCTCTGCATTTTTACGTTTTGTAACATCCCTCAAATTGCTCACCATCCCATTAATGGCCGGCTCATGAAACAGGTTATTCAACATACCTTCCAACCAGATATAATGTCCGTCTTTATGTTTAATTCTCATTGAAATTGGTTGCGGCTTTCCAGGTGCAGCAAGGGTTTGTTGGTACACTTTCTTCATTTTTTCAACATCATCGGCATGCACCAATTCTTCAGGGTGCAATTGTGCATAGGCTTCATTGCTCCAGCCTGTAATTCTATACGCAGATGAGCTACGGAAAACCGTGTGCAGTTGTTCATCCACCAAGGTTATGATGCCTTCATTGTTTTCAACCAGTCCCCTAAACCTGCGCTCACCCTGGGCTAAATTCCCGGCTGCTTTTTTTCGTTCACTAATATCTACCGACATGATAAAAATACCTTCCGGCACCGGCTGAAAACTCAGTTCAAACCAACCAATCGTTTTGTCCGGAAAAATAAATTCATTTTCCAGTTGAATGGAAACCCGCTCGTTAAAACAGCGCTGGTAAACTTTGAAAAGTTCGGTTTGCTCAATGCCCGGATATTTTTCCATGACAGTACATCCCAGGAATTCTTCTTTCAAATACCGGCCATGTTTTGTCATCGCTTTATTTACATAGATAAATTTCCAGTCAAAACCAATTATTTGCACACCTTCCAGTAAATTATCAAAGGAATTGCGAAATCGTATTTCACTCTGCTTCAGTTGCTCAGCAGCTTCCAGATCTGCTTTCTCAATCTCTTTTTGTTTTACTGCTATTTCAATTGCTCCAGGCAACCTGGCTAAGTTATTTTTTAGGATATAATCATCCGCTCCCGCTTTGATGATTGCTGCGGCATATTCCTCTGAAACCGAATCTGTGACTACTATAAAAGGAGTAAAAGGGGACTCCTTTTTTGAAATTTTTAAGGCTTCTATGGCGGAGATAACTGCGAGAGTATGATTTGATAGAATGATAGTTGGCTTAAAGTCTTTAAGCGCTTTCAAATAGGCTGTACCTTCGTTTACTGTAAACAAAATAGAAGCCGGGAGATGCTCTTTTATAAAAGATTGTATGGCTTGAATGTCGGACGGATTTTCTTCCAGCAATAATATTTTGAGCGCCACTACAACTATTTTTAAAGGGTAAAAATTATTTTTTATAAAAATAGCAAAATAAACTAATGTTATTTTCAAACGCCTGTCTATTTTATTAAAAGACAAAAATATTTTTATTGATGGCTTTTATATGATACTTTTTGTAGCGATGCAGCTACAATTATTTTTCCCTGGTCTACTTACTTTCGTTGGTTTTTAATGTTTGTTAAGCAACATGTAGATCATACATTTTTTAAAATATCTTCATTCCGGCAGTTAGCTATATCGGCGGTTATTTGATCAGTTCTGATCTGGTTTGACAAATTCATGAAATAACGCATAGTCAGCTTTCTGTGTAAATGCTATGTTATTGTTTGTCATTTATTATCAACTTTTTACTTCAAGGTATAATTTACGCACATTAATTTCAAGTAGTTCCTAGGTGAACATTTTATTTAAGCCCGTTACGCTGTGTTCAAAGTTAACTTAACATTTCGGAGTACCTGAAAAGCAACACTGATGTGCTGCTGTAATAACAAGCTGCCAAATGAAAATGCATTGTTTTGAAACACCAATCAATATTTTTAACGAATTAATCTTTCAGGAAAAAGTTGCATTTATGACTTGAATCCTGCATTTAAAAATCATCTTTTTATCGAATACTGGTAGCGTATTAAGATATCATTTTACAATGTCATCAATTCTATAAGTATGCACAAGAGCTCAACAGGCAGTGTTTTCCAAACTGAAGAAAGAAACACAAGAACAGGCAGCAATTGCTGCACCCACAATTAATGATTTTTCTGCCTGCCCTGATACAATTGTAGCGGGTATAGAATAATAAAAAAATAAAAAAAAAATGCCGGAAGCAGGTGCCGCCGGTAAAATGCCGGTGCCTCCTTTTTATTTAGCAGAACAACGACAATCAACTACCTTTACCAACTCAATTTTATACAACCAGATATGAAAAAAAACATGCTCCTTTCCCTTTTTGGCACAATCCTTTTTTTTACAGGATTTAGTCAGGATAAAGCCTCTAAAACATCACCATTAAATGGACATCCGGCCTGGATCATGCAAGGGAATATTTATGAAGTGAATGTGCGACAGTATACCAAAGAAGGCACTTTCAATGCATTTGCAAAACACCTTGATCGCTTAAAGTTAATGGGGGTGCAAACCTTATGGTTTATGCCAATCAACCCAATCAGTAAAGTGGATAGAAAAGGTACTTTGGGTAGCTATTATGCAGTGTCCGATTACACCGGTATCAACCCGGAATTTGGAACCATTAGCGATTGGAATAAGTTGGTGCAGGCCATTCATGCCAAAGGTATGAAAGTGATCATCGACTGGGTGCCCAATCACACCGGAGCTGATCACGACTGGCTAAAAGAGCAGCCTGATTTTTTTGTAAAAGATGCCAATGGAAAAGCAGTGATGGCGGTAGATTGGGCCGATACCCGGCAATTGGAGTATAAAAATCCGGTAATGGAAGACAGTATGATTAATGCGATGAAATATTGGTTGGTAAAAACAGGCATCGATGGCTTTCGGTGTGATGTTGCCTGGAACGTTCCCGGTTCTTTTTGGAGTAAATGTATCCAGCAGTTAAGGCAGGTAAAGGCGAACATTTTTATGCTGGCAGAGGGCGACAAACCTTACCTCAGCCGTAATGGTTTTGATGCGGTTTATCCCTGGGATATGTTTCACATGATGATAAAAGTAGCGGCTGGTGAACGACCTGCCTTCGCCCTTGATAGTGTGAGACATATTATGGATACAGCTTTTACAAAAAATACGATCCAGCTTTATTTTACCAGCAATCATGACGAAAATAGTTGGAATAAATCCGATTATGCAACCTTTCCGGGAGCTGTGCATTCGCCCTTTGCTGTATTTACGCAAACAATGGGGAAATCGGTTCCGCTAATTTATAGCGGACAGGAGGAACCGCTGTTGAGACCACTGGAATTTTTTGAAAAAGATCCGATTGTATTTAAAGAATTTAAAAGAGCAACATTTTATAAAACACTATTGGCACTTCGCAAAAGAAACCAGGCACTGGCGGCGGATGCCTCTTTTGCAAAAGTAACGGTGGGTAATGAAACAGCCTTGTATGCGTATGTAAGAGAAAAGGCAGGTAAAAAAGTATTGGTTATTTTAAACCTCTCCGCTGCAGCGCAAACTATTCGTATAAATGATAAAACATTATTGGGCAACCCGTATAATGTATTCATGGGAATTAAAGAGCGATTGACAAATAAGGAATGGGAAATAGAACCGTGGGGTTATGTTGTGTATGAATACACAGCGATGGGTAAAAAATAATTCATACATGCAAAGGAAAGAAGTTAATGCTACGCTTTGGTGTAGTATTATTTTTTTTCATTAACAATTGACTGTCGTGGTATCATAATAATTACCTGATTTGTATCGTTTGTTTTCATTCTATATAGCAATTTAGTATAAGCTGTTGTAGCATGCGTTCTATACAAAATGTATTGGAACGGCTACAAAACACCAGGGTAGAATTATATTACTTTGTATCGTTTTTAAAAGAGATATCAAGGTCAATATTGAAATAGTCGAAAATTCAAAAAAACACGATTTTCAGGTGTATAGCCCGGTAATAGTTAGTATAAACAGTTAAATGTAATATAATGCCATTGGACGTATTTAAAATTGCAGCAGCTCAATAGAGGGTTGCCAACCTTTTTTAAAGTGTTTTTAGCAGAAAAGAACCTGCACAAGGTTGGCAAACCTTCCGGTAATTTTAAATGCACCCATGCCATGGTTTATGATTTATTCGTTTAAAGAAGTTATAGCTTGCCATAACCTACTTTCTACTCCTGTTAAATGTAACCTCGTCTTATCTTATATTTTTTTATGATCCGTTAAATTGTTTTATTGTTGGTTCTAATGCGCCTTACTTCAAACACCATTTATCTTAAAATGAAAAAATGTAAAATTTTTGTAAAAAGACTGTGAACCAAATTAAATCTAATTGGTAAATACCGTTAGCGATTGTTGCTCCCTTATAAAATAAAAGAGCCATTTTGAAAAACCAGGAATCGATATCAAAAAATGCATCCTTTAGCCTGAGCGATGTTAATATCCAAGCCGTTGATGATTCTGGAAGTAGTAACGCAATTTTTAATAATCCTGTACCATCAATCTTAATCTTGAATCCCGCGGGTGGAATTATAAAAGCGAATATGGCGGCAACACGTTTGTTTGGTTATTCTTTTGATGAACTTTACAAACTTACGCTGAATGACTTTATATACCCCAATAGTGGAATGAAGGGTAGTATTTTAAATGTGTTAAAGGAAACAGGGTTTAGCAAAGGCAACATGACTGGTGTAAAGAAAAATGGTGATCATTTTTTAATGGAATTTTCGGCTGCTTTATTGCACGATTTAAATGGAGATGACTTTTGCTACACAATGATAACCGGGCGCTCTGAGCGAGAAAAAAATGAAGTTGAAATTAAGCAATCCAATGAAGACTTTGAACTAATTGGCAATGCCTCCATTGAAGCGATGTGGGAGTTCAATATTGAAAAAAATAGTTTGTGGGCCAACTTATCCTACCAACAGTTCTATGGTTTAACCAAAGCGGATCCGGTTCCGGATATTGAAGAATGGCAACAACGGCTGCATCCATCCGAAAGAGATAAGGTAACAAAAAGTTTTTTTGATGCACAAAATTCTTCAGCCGATAGCTGGCTTCAGGAATATCGGTTTAATGCCGAAGAAAGAGGTTGGATAAACATTGATTCCAAAATTTATCTTGAAAGGAACCAGCATGGTAAAGTGAAAAGGATGATTGGCAGTATGATAGATGTTACTCAACGAAACCTGGAGGAAGAACATCTTAAATTGTTGGAATCCGTTATTACAAATACCAAAGATGCAGTATTGATTACAGCAGCAGATTCATTTGCCATACCGGGGCCAAAAATTATTTTTGTAAATAAAGCGTTTACAGAAATGACGGGTTACACTTCTGACGAAGTAATTGGGCAAACACCCCGGATGCTGCAAGGCCCTAAAACAGACAGAGCCGAATTGGATAGATTGAGCGCATCGCTTAGTAGATGGGAATCTTGTGAGATTACGGTGATTAATTATAAAAAAAACGGAGTAGAATTCTGGAGTAATTTTACTATCAGTCCGGTTGTTGATAAAAAAGGGCAGTGTACACATTTGATCTCAATCCAGCGAGATGTTACGGAAGCAAAACTTTTAGAAATGAGGTTGATTGAGCTGAATGAAAATCTTCAAAAACAAGCTAAAGAGCTCGCTGGATCTAATTTGGAGTTGGAGCATTTTGCTTATGTAGCCTCCCACGATTTACAAGAGCCGCTTCGCATGGTGACCGGATTTCTTTCCATAATAGAAAAAAAGTACGCAGATGTTATTGATGACCGAGGTAAAAAGTATGTTTTTTTTGCTATTGATGGTGCAAAAAGAATGCAGCAGATTATACTGGATTTGCTTGCGTTTTCAAGGATTGGACGAAAAGATGAAAAGCGGATCGAAACCGATTTAAATGATGTAATCAAAGAAGTCAAATTGCTTTTGCAGCAAAATATTCATGAAAAAAAAGCAGTCATTTTAGTATCCCCGCTTCCGGTTATTAATTTCAGCAAGTCTCCTATCCGGCAGGTTTTTCAAAATCTGATTAGCAATGCGTTAAAATATTCACGGGAAGGTGTACCGGTAAAAATAGAAATTGCGGCGAAAGAATTTCCTGGTTACTGGCAATTTGCTATATCCGACAATGGCATTGGCATCAGCAGTCAATACTTTGATAAAATATTTATCATTTTCCAGCGTCTACATACAAGAGATGCATTTCCTGGAACGGGCATTGGTCTGGCGATCACAAAAAAAGTAATAGAGAAACAAGGAGGACAAATTTGGGTTGAATCAACAGTCGGACAAGGAAGTACTTTTTATTTTACCCTACTCAAAGTGAATAATTAAATGAAAAAGCCAACAATACCAGATAATGAAGTTGAAAGATTACGGAGTCTTGACAGTTACAATATCATTGATACATTACCGGAAGAAAGTTACAACGATCTTACCAGAATTGCGTCCATTATTTGTAATACGCCCATAGCGCTTGTTACCCTTGTAGATGAAAAAAGACAATTCTTTAAATCAAGACATGGCTTAGCGGCGAGTGAAACCCCCAGAGATATTGCTTTTTGTGCACATGCAATCAACAGGCCAACCGAACTAATGGTGGTTAAAGATGCAAGGCTGGATGAGCGATTTTCAGACAATCCACTTGTAACTGGTGACCCGCAGGTTGTCTTTTATGCAGGTATGCCACTGGTTACAAACGATGGTTTTGCATTGGGCACATTATGTGTGATTGATCACCAGCCAAAGGAATTAACGCTGGATCAGCAAAGCGCATTAAAAAGTCTTGCCAATCAGGTCATTCACTTGCTGGAACTTCGCAAAAAAAACGATTTACTTCTTCAAACCCAGCAGAAATTGACGTTAGCTGCTAAGGAAATGGAAGTGTTTGCTTAGACAGCTTCGCATGATTTAAAAGAACCCTTGAGGATGGTGAAATCTTTTATGGATTTGCTGAAAAAAAAATATTCAGGTAACCTTGACGATACTGCGAAAAAGTACATTCATTATGCAGTGGATGGCACAGAAAGAATGGAGTTACTTATTGGTGATTTGTTGGAATATGCCCGTGCCAGCAACAGTGATAGTGAAGGGAAAGTAAAGGCCATCGACGAGATTGTGGAAGAAATAAAAACGCTCTATTGGTTGGTGATTCAAGAGAAAAATGTTTCAATTGAGTTGACTGGTTTGTCCTCAGTTGAACTAAATCATACATCTACCAGGCAAGTACTTCAAAATTTAATCGGCAATGCCATCAAATACCAATCACCGGCGGCGCAGCCTGTTATTGTGGTGAAGGTTGCAGATAAAATGTCACACTGGCTTGTTTCAGTTTCCGATAATGGCATTGGAATTTCCAGTGAACATCTTGACAATATTTTTACTCCTTTTAAACGCTTAAACTCTGCTAAAGCTTACGCTGGAACAGGCATTGGACTTTCTATATGTAAGAAAATTGTAGAGAAACAAAGTGGCAAAATTTGGGTAGAATCAACAGGAGGTATTGGAAGCACTTTTTATTTTACTTTAAAGAAATTAGTGATGGCTTCGCCGGTAGATACAACCTATGACACTCGTAAAGTAGAAATAGCATCGTAGGTATTCAACTGCGATTGCAATCGCTGCTTGTTTTTAAGCAGATGTTTGCAAACAAAAAATAAAAGGGTTCCTTCTATGATTGCTGCTTTTGCTGGAGCCAATATTTTTATTTCATCTCGTTTAGCATTTGCTCCAGTACTACGGTTACGCCATTTTCTTCATTGCTTTTTGCCCGAAACCTTGAGACTTCCTTCACCTCCCTATGGGCGTTTTCCATTGCGTAACTAAAGTAGGCCCGCTGCATCATTTCAACGTCGTTGAGGTAATCGCCAAACACCATCGTCTCTTCTTTTGTAATGCCAAACTTTTGTTGTACCACTTCAATAGCTCTTCCTTTATTGGCGAGTTTGTGCGATAAATCGAGCCATATAAAACCGGACACTTTCACCTGCAACTGTTCCTCCATATTTTTAAATACCAGGTAGCTATTTTTTTCTGAACCAGCCAGATCGCAGAGAGCGATCTTCAAAAATTGGTCATCTTCCACCTGCATTAGATCATCTACCAGTTGATATTTATCGTAATACATTACCAGATTTTTCATAAACTCCGGCGCATTACTTTCTACATAAGCACACTTCTTTCCACAAAGAATGGTGTACACATCCGGTAAAGTCCTTGCGGTTAACAACTGCTGGTGAACAACGGCTGGTTCCATTGCCTGAACCAACAATTCTTCCCCTTTATACACCACATAGCTTCCGTTTTCAGCAATAAACAGGATGTCGTTTTTTATGGGTTCAAACTTATTTTCAATATTAAAGAATTGCCGTCCACTTGCTGCAGCAAACAATAAACCCTTTGATTTCATTCGCTCAAACAAGGGAAAAAAATCCGGGCTTAATTCATGTTTTGCATTTAGCAGTGTGCCATCCATATCTGCTGCTACAAATTTTATCGTTGATAGATTCATTTTTATTTTTTGAATTTATTTTTTTTTGCATTGACAGTAAGCTTCTTTTCTTGAAAACTTACAATCCTTTTTATTCGAGGCGTTAAAACACCGCTAATGCTTTACAATTGTTAATTTAATGCTATTAAATAAGGATGATAAATTTCGTAAGTAAACAACGTTAACTAAACATTTATCATTCATCATTCACTATTCATCATTTATCATTTACTACTTATCATTCATCACTACCGGTAACCCATAGCCTGAAGTTGAAATAATTCAGCATATCGGCCATTCTTTTCCAATAAGGCTTCATGACTTCCAATTTCGATCAGTTCTCCTTTTTCCAACACCAAAATGCGATCGGCCATTCGTACTGTTGAAAAGCGATGGGAGATGAGTACAGCACATTTTCCTTTGGTGAGCTCTGCAAAACGTTGAAATACGGTGTATTCCGCCCTTGCATCCAACGCAGCAGTTGGCTCATCCAGAATCAACAATTGAGCCTCCTTCATGTAGGCTCTTGCCAACGCAATTTTTTGCCACTCTCCTCCGGATAATTCGGTGCCTTCATTAAACCGGCGACCAAGCGGCTGATCGTATTGATTGGGTAATTTTTCTGCCAATACATCCGCCAGACTTTTATGTGCCGCCAATTTTATCAGGTCACGGTTATCTTTTTCTTTGATATTACCGATTGCAATATTTTGTGCAAACGACATCTGGTAGCGGATATAATCCTGAAAAATAATCCCGATCTGCATTCTTAGTTCCTCAAGGTTGTATTCTATTAGATCGTGTCCATCCAGTAATATTCTTCCTTCACTGGGGTCATACAATCTGGCCAGTAATTTCACAAGCGTAGTTTTGCCTGCTCCATTTTCTCCCACGAGCGCAAGTTTTTCAGCGGGATGAAGGGTGAAGTTTAAATGACGGTTAGCCCAATTCTCGGAGTTAATGTAACGGAAACCAACGTTCTCAAAAGTAAAGCCTTGCAGGATTGGTTTTGGAAACGGCCTTGCATTTTTCGACTCGGTGATTTTTGGTTCGATGCCGAAGAAATCAAAAAAGTCTGCCAGATAAACCGCACTTTGAGAAATACTGGTAAAGCGATTGAGGATGGATTCAAGAAAGCTGCGCATTTGCCGAAATGAACCCGCCAGAAAAGTTAGATCGCCTATTGAAAGACTACCATTAATTGCTTTGATCAAGATAAAAACATAGGCGCCATAATATCCGGCACTGCCCACCATTGCAAAAACGGTTCCCCAACCGGAACGCCTAAACGCCAGTTTTTTATTGTCGATGTAAAACTTGCCTGACAATTTCCGAAAGCGATCAATGATAAATCCAGACAGGTTAAAGATTTTCACCTCTTTGGCTGTCTCATCACTGGCGCCAATGTAGCGCAGATAATCCAGCTCTCTCCGTTCAGGCGTTTGCCCACGGGTGAGCGCATAAGATCGGTCATTGAAATGCGATTCGCCCAAAAATGCGGGTACCACAGCTACAAACAGTAACAGTATAAGCCAGGGATTGAAAGCGATTAAGCCGGCTGCTAAAAATACCATGGAAATCGTATCCTGTATCTGGCTCATTACCTGGGAAAGTAACACTGTGCGGCCCGCCGTTTGCTGCCTTGCTCGTTCAAGTTTGTCATAAAATACCGAATCTTCAAACTGGTCAAGATCTAGCGTAGCTGCATGCTCCATGATTTTTATAGAACTGTGATTTGAAAAAAGATCACCCAATAAGCCATCCATCAAATTGATGCCGCGACTAAGGATATCCGATAATATGACCAATCCAAATTCAATAGCCACCCATTTCCACAAAGCATCAGCAGAAAAACTGCCTTTACCGGCATTCAATAAGACAACGTCATCTATGATGAGTTTTCCTACATACAAGATTGCCAGTGGAATTGCCGACCGGATGATCCTCAATACAGCGCTAATCAGCGTCATGCCGGGACTGGTTTGCCAAACCATTTTAAAAAACCTCGGCACATTTTGAAGTGCGGATAACCGATCCTTAAACGTGAGAGATTTTAGCGTGGGGTTTGTATTCGTCTTCTTCTCAATTCTGCGGTTCCTCGAATTCATATGCGAAAGTAGTAAAAAGCTGGATGTTCCGAAGCGGGGGTATTTAAAATTGTCGCATCTCAATACAGGGTTGCCAACCTTTTTATAGATGTTTTATTGCGGAAGAGAACCTGTACAAGGTTGGCAACCCTTGCGAAAATTTTAAATGTACCCTCCGAAGCAGAATCAGTAGGTCGCTGGTACTTTCTAAAATGAAATAGCCTATCAAAAAAAAAATTATCTTATTTTTTTTGACTAGCTTGTTTTTATGTCTGTGTTGAATACAAAAAAATCGGGATCTGCCTATACTTCCAGCAATCGGGTCAAACTCATTCGGGGTGGGGCGGCTTATTTTGATTTATTGGAAGAAATTATCCTGCAAGCGAAAGAAATTATTCACCTGCAGGTGTATATATTTAATGAGGATGATACGGGTCGTAAAATAGCCGATGCATTGATAGCTGCAGCGCAACGAAAGGTGAGGGTTTATTTAATGGCAGATGGCTACGCTTCACAATCTATGTCAACTTCCTTTATTCAACAAATGACAGATGGCGGTATTAGCTTTCGTTTTTTTGAACCAGTTTTTAAAAACACAAATTTTTATTTTGGCAGAAGGATGCACCACAAGGTAATTGTGGCAGACAATGAAATTGCCCTGGTAGGCGGCATCAACATAAGCAATCATTACAACGATTTTCCAGGGATTCCTGCCTGGCTCGATTTTGCACTGCTTACGGAGGGCGCCATTGTAAAAGAATTGTGTGTGCTGTGCTGGAAAACCTGGAATGGCTACATACAAGCGACCGACTTGGAACCTTGCAATCAAGCAGGATTAAAACCGACAGTGTACTCATTTGAGTTGGCAGATGTAAGAATGCGGCGCAACGATTGGGTAAGACGAAAAAGTCAAATATCAAAAACATATTTTGAAATGATGTCGGTTGCCGAATCGCACATAACCATTTTATGCAGTTATTTTCTACCCGGTAGTATTATGCGTAAAAACATAAAACGTGCGGTAAAAAGAGGCGTAAAAATTAAAGTGGTCATGGCCGGAAAATCGGATTTGTTAATTGCTAAAAATGCTGAACGGTTCATGTACGACTGGCTGTTGCGAAACAAGGTCGAGATATACGAATACCAGGATAACGTTTTACATGGAAAAATTGCAGTTTGTGATTGCAAATGGATGACCATTGGATCATACAACGTGAATGATATTAGTGCGTACGCCAGCATTGAATTAAACCTGGATGTGAACAATGCTGCTTTTGCAAAGCACGTTGAACAAACGATCGATGAAATTATTGAAAATGATTGTATTGCGATCACCCGTGAAATTCATCTTCATTCAAAAAATATTTTTAAGCAGTTTTTCAGGTGGATATCCTACGAATTATTCCGGCTCACTTTCAATGTGTTTACCTTCTATTTCAAACAGCGCAGTTAATTTCCCTTAATTCTTTTAATGAAGGAATTGACCACCTCACGGTTCCATTGGGCAAAACGCCCCCGTTGCACCACCAAGTCATTGTCGGCTGGATATTGAAGGTAATAGTGAAAAGCGAATTTTTCTGTTGGATTGTACCAGCCAATTACCTGGCCAAAACGCAGGTCGTTAAATACAAGCGTATCGCCGTATCTTTCAACCGTGTAGAATTGTTGGGAGAAACGAATCAGCCGATGCAGGTCCTCATCTTTCAACACCGGCGCAAGCAAAGAGTCATTCTTAGGAAAATATTTAAATGCAACGGTATCTTCTGTGTCAAATACCGAGCGGTACCCAACATGATATCCCTCATCATTTCCGGCCACCACAAACCACAACCAATTTTGGAGCGGAGCAGGTGTAGTAAAATAGCGGGTATGATTGATCTGCTGGCTGGTAAAAGCCTCTTGAACTTTAGCGTTCATTTTAAATTTATTGAACACGCAGTAAGAGAGGTATAGAAAGCTCATGCCTAAGCCAAATTTCCACCAAAATTTCCGCTTCGGATGCTTTCTTCTTATCACCAATAATGCAACTAACGCAATACCCGGCCACACAGAAAAGAAAGGGTCTGCCACGTAGATAGCATTGAACGAAATGCGGTAATGACTGAATGGTTCAAACCATCCTACCCCATAATTATTAAAGGCATCAACGAACAGATGTGCAAAGATGACAGCAGCAAAAAACGCCAGCCACTTTTTAAAAGATATATTATGAGGACGATGCCATCGCTCAGCAAAAAAAGCAAACAGTGGTGAAATAAGGGCACCAAATAAAAGGGAATGGGTAAAACCCCGGTGCGCCAATAACCCTTCGGAAGTATTCGTCCAAAGGGCCGATAGAAAATCAATGTCTGGAATACTTTGCGCCAGTATTCCCCAAAGCATTGCTTTTCTGCCAACTGTTTTGCCGGCAAATGCTTCTCCCATGCAGGCTCCAAGGGCAATATGTGTGAGTGAATCCATTTTGGGTAGTACTTCTTTGAACCACATAGGTACATAGAATAAATAGAAAAGTGTGCAAATAAAAATATCAAATACTTATTTGAACCACATAGGTACATAGAATACATAGAAAAGTGTGCAAATAAATAGGTACATAGAATAAATAGAAAAGTGTGCAAATAAAAATATCAAATACTTATTTGAACCACATAGTTACATAGAATACATAGAAAAGTGTGCAAA
>JBGSMI010000262.1:0-5152 GCA_041740215.1 Ferruginibacter sp. | reverse complement strand
TTTTACCTGCTCTACCGGCTCTTACTACCACCTCCGAAAGCATCTTAACATTATTTATTCCTTCAGAAACTTTAGACCCACCGTCAATAAGCGATAAACTCAGTCCTCCATCCTCGTCAATACTATTCACCGGGTCATTACTCATACCAACATACCCACTTGAAAACTGATCATAGGGATCATTTTGGAGGAACCTGCCTATCTGCGGATCGTAGCTTCTTAACTGAAAATCATTCCAGCCAAGGTCATCATCAAAATCGCTAAAATCGCCCTGGTATAAATAATTGTTATTGGGTGCCCCATAGGCTTTACTGCTAATGGCTGCTATTTTTAATCCAAAGGCATAGTAATGATTTTCCTCTACAATTCTTCCCCGGTCGTGCCGCACCTGCATATTATCAAAGAACACATTTACATTGCTTTCATTGCTGATGTAAACAAAATTCTACAAGTACTAACAAGCCGACACTGGAAGCCAACACACAAACCCACGCCTCATCCGATAGCTATCGGATCCAGTGCCTAACAGTTTTTCATTTAACTACCATTACTGCGACTGAATCGATGTGAAACTTATTCAAGCACGCCAGTTATTAAAATCAAACGGCTTATCCACCCCAGGAATACGAAGACGGATATAATTATAATCTTCTCCTTGCTTACCGGTTAACTTAGTAACAAGTCTTTCGCATAAACTCCACAGACTGTCATGAATCACTTCTCTATCCAAACCAATACAATCCTCAGGGGCACAGGGTACAGCTTCTGGCTGACCAGGAATTACAATTTTGCAATCTTGCATATCATATCGACTTTGTCTAAAAAACTTAGGAATCGAATTACGTTCCTTATCGGTAATGGGCTCTTTTCGAATAAAATCCAACTCTTTGTACAAACTAATATTTACCCAGTTGGCATAAAAATAATCCAGATTTCCAAAATTGATATCTTCTACTTTCGAACTCTCCGGAAGAATATAAAAATTATCAATTTTCCAAGGCATTGTTTTACAGTAAATTATCCCTGGATAATTGTCGCATGGAATTCTATATACTTTACCTGTCTTCATATATCTTTTTGTTTTGTTTTTGTTATTTTCACCAAAAAAGACCAGTAAACGGATGTAATAGTCCCCATCTTTTAGTGGCTGCTATATGATAAAGACCACCCCTTCGATTATACTTACTCACCCCTCTTATGATATTACCAGAAGTACCATTGTTATCCCTTATCGCCCCTCCGTTAGAATCTATTAATTGTTGCTCTCTGCCTCTGATTTGATATTTGGCAATTGAATTTTTCTTACTACCAACAGACTCCTGGTCAACTTCCGCATCTTGATAACCTCGCAGGTTTATATTATAAGCCTTGTGTTGTTTATCGCGTCTTTTTACAATATCCGCAGCACTTTCAGTAGCCAGGCCACTCGTTCTTCCACTGTAAACTGTGTTGGTTCCATCCTTATTTAATCGTGTCTTCGTATAAGTAACATACCTAACCTGAATGTCAGGATTTTTATCTTCAAAGTCATCCTCTGCATGTTCTAGTGCCAATTGCTCCCTTTCCAATTTCTTCCACCCGCCCTCTCCATCTGGTGTATCGTCAACCTCAGAATTAGCATCCGATGGTGAAAATACCATATACAGAATCATTAATAGCGGATTTGGCGGGCGAATTTTTATTCTGGGTTTCCTAGCTTTCCTCGTTACCTCCTCTGCCCATCTCCTGCTTTGCATTGAGGGAGGCTTCTTTGTCGGAGGGTCACCCGGACCAACTAAACTTTGCGCATTCGAAATCCCCTGCGATGTAAGACTAATAGCATTCACTGCAATACTTAATACTCTGCCTACTCCACTGGCAATATTGCCAAAACCCGCCGCTGCGTTAATCGCTGCACCTATTTTTCCAATCCCACCAGGATCTCCAACCAATCCCCCACTAGGATCAACACCATTCACCGGATCATTACCCATTCCTACATACCCACTTGCAAACTGATCGTAGGGGTCATTTTGAAGGAACCTGCCTATTTGCGGATCGTAGCTTCTTAACTCAAAATCATTCCATCCAAGGTCATCATCAAAATCACTAAAATCGCCCTGGTATAAATAATTGTTATTGGGTGCTCCATATGCCTTACTGCTGATGGCGGCTATTTTGAGGCCATGGGCATAGTAATGATTTTCCTCTATAATCCTTCCCCGGTCGTGCCGCACCTGCAGATTATCAAAGAAAACATTTACACTGCTTTGATTACTGATGTAAACAAAATTCAAGAGGTAAATAGTAACATGCCGACACTGGAAGCCAACACACAAACCTACGCCTCATCCGATAGGTATCTGATCCAGCATCGAAAAGCGCAACCCAATGAAGCAAAATTAACTCCCATTCTTTCCAAAACCTTTTCTGCGAACTCATACCTTTCTTTTGACGCCCTAATTACCATTCGCACAATCTCATTTCCTTTATCTTTTTCACCCAATAAAAAATTAAGACAGCCGATTTTTAATGCCAATGTACTATCATTCTTTATATAATTATTTATGTCATCTTGAAATAATGCCAACAATTGTTCACCTGTCACAATCCCATTTAAAAAAGGAATTATAGAATTTTCTAACGAACCAGAAACATCATCTTTAAAAACTTCAAAGGATTTAAAGTGATTAGAAATCCAATACTGCTTTATTTCTTTCTTTTTTGTCGAACCATGATAAATACAATCTCCGGTTCCGTGTTTTATATTGAAAGGGAAACCATAGAGTAATTCCATTAATTCATTAAAATAAATGCCGTAATTCACTGACAAAATAAAATCATTTTTTGTTGCAGTTTTGATACTTATTTCAACGATATGTACAACGCCACCTTCAATTTCACGTGTAAATACGTTTCCGGTTTTTCTAAATAAGAATTTCTTTAAAATTGGCTCAATTACCTGTCTTTTTAATTCCTTATAGATATCCATTTTTTATGGTTTGTAATAGATTACACGAAATTTAGCATTTGGATCAGTGTTTTGCATCTTGTATTTTTTAATTTCGCTCCTTCCTCTACTTCTGCCCCTCCTTGTATCTGGTTTATATTCTAGGTAATTTCCACTTGGTGTTTTTACATCCGGTTGATGCCATTTTCCATCCTTTCCTGTAAATCCTGCATCCCTTTCAGAACTCCATCCATCTTTTTGCTTAACCTTTTCACTTAATTCCTTATGCTTTGTCTTTCCTGTCTGCGTAAATTTGTTATCACCACTTGTAATATTGCTATGCGGGCTACCAGGCGTTACATCACAATCCCCACTATTATGCACCAGCACTTTAGCATTGGATACATAATACGTATGATAATCCTCTACCTCAAAATTGTACACCGTTGTACGCCCCGGTGCTACCTTAATCTGCTCTATTGCAAGGTTACTTCCATCGTAGGTTTTTACGCTGTCGCCTACTTTTAATTCCGCTACCCGCAGCCAATGACCGCTAAACTATTCTTTTCTAAAAATTGAAGGAAAATCTTCTGGTTTGTGCGAATAGTGCCTTTTATTTTCAAATCCGAAATGCTTTAATCTTCCCATCATACCGCTCAGGTCACCATTTACAAAATAGCTTTTACCGGTTACTATCAGCACTTCCAAATTGGACATACTGTCAAACAACGAGCAATCATCAATGGGCCCACAATCGGTTAGCCGAAGCCATTTTACTGATTGCAATAGAGGGATATCTTCCTTGTGCTGAAGATGCGGGCATTGCGACAAAATTAATTTCTCTAATTTGGAATTATACTGAAGTGCCTGCAGCCGGAAAGGTTTAGGATTAAAATAAATTTCCAGTTCTTTTAATTGCTTGCAGCTATTCAAGAGGCTCAAATCAGGGGGTAGAAAACAATCAGTAAGTTCAAGTTTTTCTAAGCTAACCAATCCGTTGAAATTTTCGTGCCAATTGAAGGTTTTGTCGCGGCAGTTATTAAATGTAAATACCTTCAACGACTGCAAAGAATTCAGTCCTATTAACCCGTTCTCATAAACCAAAAATAGTTCTTCTAAATTCACCAATCCAGAAAGTGTTAACAAACCCTTGGTACCATTAATTGATAATTTTTTGATGTCTAAAAACGACAAATCAGTGATATCTCGAGTGCCCTCGCCAAAATTAATTCCATCAATTGACGTCAAATACACAAGCAAATAAAATTTATTCCAATCAAAATTCGTTTTGCCAACAGATACTATCTTTATCCCTTCATCCTGGATAAATTTCAAATCCTCATAAAACGACTCACTGCTGATTGAGAGTTCCCGATCTTTAGTAATTGGATTTATGAAAATCCTTTGTTCCAAACTATTCATTTCAGAGCTTTTTACCTGGTGACCAATTTTTTCCGTACTGATTTTTAGGCTTTCCTGAAGCATCATTACCACTTGTTGCCTTTTGCCTTTTATACTCATCCTTCAAAGCACCTTTACTCGTTTCGTGGCGGGTGCGGTCGGTATTTCTAAACGTTCTTTCAGGGTTTTGATTACGCAGCCGTTTTAACGATTGGTCGGCTCTGAGACCATCTACATCACCCACATCATGATAAGGCTTGCCTAAATCGTCCTCATGTGTGTACGTTTCCCTTGGCTCAGGAGATCGGGGGTCATTGCGATGAAACTTCTTAGGCTGGCCCGGCGTTACATCACAATCCCCATTATTATGCACCAGCACCTTAGCATTGGAAACATAATAAGTATGATAATCCTCTACCTCAAAATTGTACACCGTTGTACGCCCTGGTGCTACTGTAATTTGCTCTATTGCGAGATTGCTGCCATCGTAGGTTTTTACGCTGTCGCCCACTTTTAATTCTGCTACCCGCAGCCAGTGACCGCCTATAAAAAATGGGTGGTCGGCGGTAGCCTGGATGGTTTCCTCAGCAATTCAGAAATTAATTAATATCCTTATTGGTCATATATTTCAGCATTGTTCAAAAAAATATTTTTCCGGCAAAAAAAATCACAAAACGCCCCTTCAGGCGTTTATTCCTAATTTCATACCTGATTTTTTTTATTTTGAATAAAAGGCCGTTGTTTTTACAATGGCCGTTTTTAGTATTGGGTGCAATATAGTGAATTCTATTTAATATATAAAATATTGACTGTCAATTATTT
>JBGSMI010000261.1:0-8612 GCA_041740215.1 Ferruginibacter sp. | reverse complement strand
GTTGCTCACATCATTAAGGCACCAAAAGGGAATAATATTTATAATTTTACACATGCCAAAAAGAAAAAAACGACTTGTAATAAAAATCGGCTCTAACGTATTGGCACAATCCAACGGTGGACTAGACCTGCAGAATATAGCAAAACTTACCCGCCAGATGGCTTCTTTAAATAAGCAGGGTGTTGAAATAATATTGGTTTCCTCCGGTGCAGTCGCTGCAGGAAGAAGCTTGATAACGCCTCCTAAAAAAACCGACGAAATCAGTAAAAGACAATTGTTTGCAGCAGTTGGGCAAATAAAACTGATCAATATTTATGCAGAGCAGTTTGCTAAATCGGATTGTCTTTGCGCACAGGTGCTGGTAACAAAAGATGATTTTCGAGACCGGGAGCATTATATCAATATGAAAAACTGCATCACCGTTCTATTGCAAAACAATGTGATTCCCATTTTAAATGAAAACGATGTGATATCCGTTACCGAACTGATGTTTACCGATAATGATGAACTGGCTGGCTTGGTTTCCGGCATGGTGGATGCCGATAAATTAATCATTCTATCCAATGTAAAAGGTATCTACGATGGTTCTCCCAACGAGGCTTCTTCGAAAGTTATTCCCATCATTGAATTTGGCGAAACCCATTTTGAAACCTTCATTACTTCTGAAAAATCGAATTTTGGTCGCGGCGGAATGCTTACAAAATGCAGCATGGCCAATAAGGTAGCAAGTATGGGCATACCCGTTCAGATTGCCAATGGTAAAGAAGATGATATTTTAACAGACATTGTTTCGGATAAACCAATAGGCACTTTATTTAAACCAACAAAACATTTATCCAGTATAAAAAAATGGATTGCACATTCCGAAGGTTTTGTAAAGGGCATCGTGTACATTGATGCAGGTGCCGAGAAGGCTTTGCGTTCAGATAAGCCTACCAGCCTGTTGCCAGTAGGTATTACCAAAATCGAAGGCAGTTTTAAAAATGGTGATATCATCAAAATAATGGGTATTTCCGGCAAGCAGTTAGGTGTAGGAAAAGCACAATATAACTCGGAGAAAGCAACCGGTTTAATGCACAAAAAAAATGAGAAAGCGTTGGTGCATTATGATTATTTATTCTTAAACGACGATCAGGCAAAATGATAATAGCAGAACAAACACACACTGAAAATTTCAAGGCTGTTCAGAAAGCAGGGAAATTATTGACAGCTATAAGCAAAGAGCAGGTTAATGAATTGCTACTGCAACTA
The DNA here is from genome assembly GCA_041740215.1 of Ferruginibacter sp. Taxonomy (GTDB): domain Bacteria; phylum Bacteroidota; class Bacteroidia; order Chitinophagales; family Chitinophagaceae; genus Ferruginibacter. Next base: position 7,361 of record JBGSMI010000261.1, on the reverse strand, counting down.
TCAGTAGCGGCGATCGCAAACAGTGAGCACATCATAGCGGCCAACCGAAAAGACCTTGATCGAATGTTGGCCGACGATCCAAAATACGACCGTTTAAAACTAACTGCTAAACGCATCGACGATATTGCCGCGGAAATAAAAAATGTATCCACGCTTCCATCACCGTTAGGTACTATATTGGAAGAACGGACCATGCCCAATGGCATGCACATCAGTAAAATAACTGTACCACTAGGAGTAGTTGGTTTCATTTACGAAGCCAGACCCAATGTTACCTTTGATGTTTTTTCCCTTTGTCTAAAAGCAGGCAATGCCTGTATTTTAAAGGGCGGCAGCGATGCGGAGTTTTCAAATAAAGCCATCGTACAGCTTATAAAAACAGTCTTGCTACAAAACGGACTGCCTGAAAATTGTATTGAATTGTTACCCGCCACCCGTGAGTCCACTACTGAATTATTAAATGCGGTTGGTTATGTAGATGTAATCATTCCAAGGGGAAGTCAGCAGTTGATTAATTATGTACGCAAAGAATCTAAAGTGCCGGTAATAGAAACCGGCGCAGGGATCGTACACGCTTATTTTGACGAGAGTGGTGATGTCGAAAAAGGAAAAGCTATTATCAATAACTCAAAAACCCGGCGTGTAAGTGTATGCAATTCACTCGACTGTTTGCTAATCAATATCAACCGAATATCGGATTTGCCGGCGCTGGTAATAGAGATGGCAAAGCAGAATGTAATCATTTATGCAGATGAACTATCCTATAGTACGCTGGAAAATATATACCCATGCAAACTATTGCAACATGCCGATGAAAGTCATTTTGGAACTGAGTTTCTGGATTATAAGATGGCGATCAAAACAGTTTCCAATTTACAGGCTGCCATCAATCACATAGCGGAAAACAGCAGTAAACATAGCGAAACTATCATCGCAGAAAAGAAGGTATCGATTGAACAATTTATTCAGCAGGTAGACGCCGCAGTTGTATACGCAAATGTGTCGACCGCTTTTACTGATGGTGCACAGTTTGGGCTGGGTGCAGAGATAGGTATAAGCACACAAAAGTTACATGCCCGTGGCCCCATGGCCTTAAACGAATTGTGCAGTTACAAATGGATAGTGAGAGGCGATGGGCAGATTAGAGGGTGAATGATGGATAATTAGTGATGAATAATTAGTGATGAATGGTCAATGGTGATACGATCTATCTGATTGTGAATGGGCAATTGTGAAAGATGAGTCGTGACTTGATACCAATGTTAAGTACAATTTTGACCATCCGATTTATTGGATCTCTCTTAACCTGATATTAGTATCGCAGTTCGTATCGTATGTAGGAAATGAAGATGCATTGTAAATGTAAACGAACCATCTTATAGCTAATCGGATAGCAATCTTACTTCCATCCGCTAGCCAACACATCTGAAATGTGCATCGTTTTCAACGGAAGTTTTTTTCCTTCAATATAACCATCCAGGTGCATCAGGCAACTTAAATCGGTGGAAATAATGTATTCAGCTTCCATTGCAAGGGCGTTGACTACTTTTTGATCGGCCATACTTATAGAGATGGCATCAAACTTTACGGCAAAAGTGCCACCAAAACCACAGCAGGTATCCGTATTGATCATCTCAACCAGGTCTAAACCTTTTACATTGCCCAATAATCTGCGTGGACCATCCTTTATTTTACATTCTCTGAGAGCGGCGCAGCTATCATGATACGTTGCTTTGGTATTTAAGACTGCACCAAAATTTTCTATTTTCAAAACATCAGTCAAAAACTCTGTAAATTCGAAAATACGGCTGCCTATATTCTTTACCTGGTTATGTAAAGATGAATCTTCAAATAATTTACTGTAGTAATTTCTCACAAAACCAACACAACTGGCGCTTGGTGCAACGATATAATCAGCAGTATCAAAATCTTTCAAAAACTTTGCACATACTGCTCTTGCCTCATCCCAAAAACCGGCATTAAAAGCTGGCTGACCGCAACAGGTTTGATTGGTATTGTAGTGGACTTCGCACCCTGCTTTCTCCAAAACCTTTACCATATTGAACGCAGTTTGCGGGTAAAGCTGGTCAACAAAACATGGGATAAACAATTGTACTTTCATGCACTACCCTAATAGGAGAATTAATATTTTTAGTATGATATTTTCAGTGTGTTCAGCTAAGGGAACATTAATGTGTAATGACCTTTTCCGCGGATATAAAAGAAAATTTTAAAGCAATCATTTTCATTGCAGTAATGGCCGCTTCTTCGCCTTTATTTCCATGTATTCCACCTGTTCTTTCATCTATTTGCTGTTGATTGTCGACCGTTAGAATGCCAAAAATTGTTGGCACGGGCAGTTGCATATTCAGTTGTACTAAACCATCCGTAACGGCTTTGCAGATGTAGTCAAAATGTGGCGTTCCGCCTCTTACAACGCAACCCAATGCAATGAAAGCATGTGGCTTGTCGTCTTTGTATTTGTGTGCATCCCAAAATGTTTTAATACAAAAGGCAATTTCAAAAGCACCAGGAACTGTTACTATTCTATAATGTAGTCCGTTTTCTTCCAGCACTTTTATGCAACCGGCCTGCAGCCGATCAATTGATTCGGCATTCCATTCTGTACGCACAACAACAACACAGGCACCCTTTGGTAGTTGGATGCCTGTAGTATTGAATAAATTTGATGAGCTGGTCGACATAATTACAATTAAATATTTTTTAAAAAACTAGTGTAATGATGATCAGTCATGACCAGTTGCCTGGCAATGCGCTAATGGTATTATTTTGTAATTCCCAACCTTGCAAGACTCTTGTCGATATCTGCATTGTGTGTGTTCTTTGGAAATTCATCTTTCGTTTGCTGATACAAATCGATGGCTTCTTTTGTATTGCCAGTTGCTTCAGCAAAAGACGCCGCCTTGAACAATGATTCAGAAGACATAAATTCGTCTTTTTTATTAACAGAGGCCGCTTTTTTGTAATAAGTTAAAGCATCTTCATTCTTTTTCAACTCAGCGTAAGCATCGCCCATCATACTGTAAGCAGCCGTTTGAACCTGTGTTGCACTCGTAGAGAATTCTTTCAGATATTTAATGGCATTGTTAAAATCTTTATTATGCAGGTAGCAAGCCCCCGCCATAAAATTAGCCCTGTTTCCGGCAGGTGTTCCGCCGTAAGCAGACGCAATTTTTAAAACTCCGGTACTTACACCAGCTCCGCCATTTAAAACGATATTGATAGAATCTTTATTAAAACCACTTTGGGTCATCTTATCAAATAAATGCTCTGCTGGAAAAATTACATCCGCTGATTTTTCAACTTTAGGTGCCAGTACCAAATTTTTATAAGCAAGCCATCCACCACCTAATAAGATCAGTGCGCTTCCAACATAAATAATGGGCTTACTAAATTTTACCCAAAAGCCTTTGGCTCTTTCAACTATATCATTCTCTTCTGCAACCGGTTTTGATACTACTTTATTTTCTAACATTTTATTTTTTTTTACCTCACCCATTTTCTCGGATCAATCATGAAAGGACAGGCATCGTTATGAATTGGATATTTTATTTGAAAATTATTTAATCGGCTATTTCTATATTTCAGCAATTAATCAAGTATAAAAGGATAATCTTCTTGCTTGTAAACATCCTTTAATAATTCATCGTCATTTGGCCAGGAACTTTCTTCAGCAAATTTCACGCTTTCATCTACCTGGGCTTTCACTCTCTCATTCATCACCTCAATTTCAGCCTCGTTTACTTTATAATCTTCCTTCAAAACTTTAAGCACATGCTCAATTGGATCTTTTTCTTTGTATTCCTCTACTTCATCCTTGGTGCGGTATTTTTGCGGATCACTCATACTATGACCTTTATAACGATATGTTTTAATTTCCAATAAGGTTGGTCCACCTTTTTCACGGGCTCTGTTTACTGCACGCAATACTGCATTATGTACATCTTCAGGACTCATCCCATCAACGCTATCGCCTGGCATATCATACGCATCCGCCAATTTATACAAATCCAATACATTACTGGTACGGGCAACCGAAGTTCCCATCGCATAGTTGTTGTTCTCACAAATAAATACAACCGGAAGTTTCCAAAGCATGGCCATATTAAAAGTTTCATGCAACATCCCCTGCCTTGCGGCACCATCTCCAAAAAAACAAAGCGCCACATTATTAGTACCCTTGTATCTTTCTGCAAATGCAAGTCCGGCGCCAGTTCCTATTTGAGCTCCAACAATACCATGTCCACCGAAAAAGCCAACATCTACACCAAATATATGCATACTACCACCCTTACCTTTGCTGCAACCAGTTGCTTTACCATACAATTCGGCCATAGTAGCTTTTGGGGTAACACCTTTAGCAATTGCCAGCGCATGGCAACGATAAGCTGTAATGAATTTATCTTCAGGGTTCGTAGCAGTCATACAACCGGCTGCAACAGCTTCCTGCCCGATATATAGATGACAGAAACCTCTAATTTTTTGCATTCCATACAACTGCCCTGTTTTTTCTTCAAAACGGCGCAATAAAAGCATTAATTCGTACCAATACAGGTATGTTTCTTTTGAAAACTTTGTAGCCAATGTCTTAAATTTTAGTCGGCAAAGATAAGGGAGAAATTGGGAAATTAAAATATGGTCAACAGAAGCTTTTACCGATCGGGCAATAGTTGTTCACCTATGGTGGAAAAATGTTGCCAAACGAATGGCCAATGCTATCATATTTTAATTTTTCAACACTATTCTACTGGAAAGAACAAAATGTAAACGGATGAGCTGTAAATTTATTCATGAATAAATCCCTCCCTTGAACGCCTCGTAGGATGTTCCCCATCTGCTTTTATGTTAACTTGCAGTTTCATGTTTAGGCTTACAAAAATATCCATTACTCAATTTAAGAATTACAGTTTCGGCACCTTCCCATTTACGGAAAGAGTAGTTGGCATTTGTGGATTAAATGGCAAAGGAAAAACCAACCTGCTTGACGCTATATATTATCTCTGCTTCACTAAAAGTTATTTTTCAAAAACCGACTCCCTGAATACACAGTTTGACATGGATGGGTTCAGACTTGATGGAACCATTGCACCCAAACAGGATCAAATCATTTGCGTTTTCCGGGGAGCTGGCAAAAAAGAGTTTTCATTGAACGGTATTCCGTATTCAAAATATTCTGAGCATATTGGCAAATACCCTTGTGTGATGATAGCACCGGATGATGTAGAACTAATTACAGGTGGTAGTGAAGACAGGCGACGGTTTATTGATACATTGCTAAGCCAGTTAGATGCCGCCTATCTGCAACAATTGATTATTTACACCAAAGTATTGCAACAACGAAACAGCCTGTTGAAACGCTTTGCTGAATCTGGAAAAACAGATTGGGCTTTACTGGAAGTATTGGACGATCAGTTGCTTCAACCCGGAAAATATATTCACAGCGTTCGCAAAAAAGTAACTGCACAACTGATTCCATTGGTACAACAATATTATAAGCAAATTGCCAATAATGATGAACTGGTAACTCTGCAATACGAAAGCCAATTAAATCAAAACGAATTTGAATCTGTGATGAATCAATGTCGTGAAAAGGATTTCATTTTACAAAGAACAAATGGTGGTATTCATAAAGACGATATCGGCATCCAGTTGAACGGACAGGTATTTAAAAATATTGCTTCGCAAGGACAACGAAAAAGCTTATTATTTGCTTTAAAGCTGGCTGAGTTTGAACTATTGAAAACCAATAAAGGCTTTGCTCCACTCCTATTGCTGGATGATGTATTCGAAAAACTGGATGATCAGCGGATGCAAAATTTATTGCACTGGGTTTGCAATGAAAATGACGGTCAGGTTTTTATTACAGATACACACAAAGATAGACTGATAGCGGCTTTTGTAAACCTTCATACCAATTACCAGGTAATTGAATTATAAATATCATCGATTAAGAAATACTGGTACAATTTAAATTACCTTTATCATTATGGGAGAATTTTCAATGCAGCAAGCCATGAAATTATTTTTAAAGCAAAGCCGCTTAAAGGGCAACATACAAGCTTTGCAAATTGAAGATGTTTGGGAACAAATCATGGGAAAAACTATTGCCAAATACACCGATAAAATACAGATCATTAATCAAACTTTATTCATTACTTCCACGGTAGCGCAGTTAAAGCATGAATTATTGTATCAGAAAGAAAAAATCATTGAACGAGTGAATGAAGCTTTAGGCGAAAAAGTCGTCAATGAAGTGGTGATTAGGTAAGTGAAGCCCCGGCAACCGAACGGGAGTTCTACTAACAGCTTGCTTAGCCCCCGTTCCCTGAAGGGGAGTTCTTTGAACAGCTTACTTTGAATCTAAAATCTTCTTTATTTAGAACGGTATTGTCTGGATGCTCAACTTGTTTTTTTTACCTGGCATTTGTATTACTATCAAGCTTAATCAAACATCAAACTCTAACCCTGGGATCTACTACTCCATACAATACATCTGCCAGCATGTTGATTAAAATAAAAATACAGGCGCTGATTAAAACGGAACCCATAACTACCGGGTAATCCAATTTCTCCAACGCATCTACTGTAATTTTCCCTATACCTCTCCATCCAAAAATATATTCAACAAAAAAAGCACCAGCCAGTAACTCGGCAAACCAGCCTGTAATGGCGGTCACCACCGGGTTTAATGCATTCCTTAAAGCATGTCTGAAGATGACGGTTCTTTTGCTGAGTCCTTTGGCAAAGGCCGTACGGATATAATCCTGGCTCATAACGTCGAGCATCGAACTTCGGGTAAGTTGGGTAATGATCGCCAACGGACGAATGCCTAGCGTAAATGCAGGCAAAATCAGGTTTTTTAAAGTGAGGTACTTTTCTCCGGTCACTTCATCTATGTCAAACCAACTGCCCGTTAAATTTAATCCGGTATAAGGATGCAGCACCACGCCAAACAAATAAGCAATGATGATGGCCATAAAAAAAGACGGAGCAGAAATGCCCGCTATGCTTGAGAAGACAGCCGTTGTATCCATCCAGCTTCCTTTTTTTACCGCCGCAATTACGCCCAGTAAAATCCCGAAAAAAGTAGCAAACAACATGGCGGCCAAGGCTAACAATAAGGTGCCCGGTAAAGCCTCGGTTAAAACAGTTCCTACATTTTTTTTTGTCTGGTAACTTTTGCGGAGATAAGGAACTTTTAATCCAAGTTTGGTATTGTTACCAACAAAAAATCCATTCAATTCTTTCTTGGAAATATCTTCTTTACTATGAACACAAATTGGCGATACATCATTTAAATACAATACAAACTGTTTCCATTTAGGCTGATCAAGGTAAAG
>JBGSMI010000246.1:0-4639 GCA_041740215.1 Ferruginibacter sp. | reverse complement strand
GCAAACGCTTATATCCGGGAGTAAACGGTTAATAACCGACTCCCGCTTTCCACCCCCTCCATCTTTGTGTCAGCAATACCGGTTCGGCTTTCGACAAACAAACTTTATTCATCATCACACAAAAATTCACTGTCATGAACGCACTTAAAAACAGAGTACAGCTGATTGGAAACCTGGGTAAAACACCCGAAGTAAAAAACCTACAAAACGGAAGAAAAGTCGTCCGTATGAGCATCGCTATCAACGAAAGTTACAAGAATGCCCAAGGCGAAAGTATGAACGATACCTACTGGCATACGATCGTTGCCTGGGGTAAAACCGCCGAAATTGCCGAGCGATTTCTGGTGAAGGGCAGCGAAGTAGCTATTGAGGGTAAACTCGTAAGCCGGGTATATACCACCGCTGACGGACAGAAACGCTTTATTACTGAAGTAGTGGCCAACGAAGTGTTGCTGCTTACCCGCAAAGCAAGTTAATGTATCAAACTGTTGATTGGGTTTTCCTGTAGTGCAGGTAGTTTCATAGGAAAAAGACCTGTTTGCTCAAAGACTTTGATATGGTTTGCCTGTAAAAGAATCTGATAATGAAAGGCTATTCTGTATCTCCCGACGCATGAACCTCAAAAAACCAAACAAAAAATCCCAAAACAATAATCAAAGAACCATAAGCCGGAAACAATGGATCAAAAGCAAAATTTAATAATCAATAAAAATTGTCAATTATGAACAATGCAAAAAATCGTGTACAGTTGATCGGTCGCCTTGGCAGCGATCCAGATGTAAAAACTTTTGAAAGTAACCGGAAAGTAGCCCGGCTTAATATCGCCACCAATGATGGGTATAAAAATGATAAGGGCGAATGGGTAGACCAAACCCAGTGGCATAATGTAGTCCTTTGGGGGAAGATGGCCGAAAAAGCTGAAGAAAACCTCTTTAAGGGTATGGAAGTGATGATCGAGGGCAAACTTGTTCACCGGCAATACACTGATAAGGAAGGCGTGAAGCGAAGCATTACCGAAGTGGAAGGCTCGGATCTTATCCTGATGGGTTTGAAGAAAGTGCCTGCGGTGGACCAATAAGGGTATTAGGCCTCTTAAGGGCATTGCCAACTTTGAAGGGGACTTATGCTGTTTTGGGTGTTGGGCTTTTTCTGGAAGGAAACAGCCGTTAATGCAACGGGGCTTTGTCCAACTGTTTTAACCTTTGGTGACAGACTTCTTTCTGTTGGCAATTTTCAACTCATTTTTGGCAATGTCAATAATTGTAAGAAGGCCTTACAATATGCAGCCCGGTTTTCCGCAATGCATCCTGAAGCAATTTTTATCTCATCGGGAAGAAGGGGGGCGCTGAGGTTGGTTTATCGGCCTCTGAGCCCACTTTTTCTTTTGGCTTCTTTTTTATGCTCACTTTTAATTGTCCTTTTTATTCATTTTACACTTGGTAATGTGTAAACCTATTTCAGGATTAGACAGTCTTTTTCGCTAACCTGATACACGTTCCACAATTACCGACGCATTCTCCTGCAAAGTGTCCGAATACCATAATCCTTGGCTGTGGTCTGATTAATAATAATCCAGCAACAAAAGCAGATAGTCCGAGTAGTATTTTCAGAAGTCTTTTCAAGGGTGGCGTAGATGGCATGTAACGGTTTCGGCTAAGAGTAGTAGAGTGGGTTAGCACTTAACTTTACAAGTACTCACCAAGTTGGCATTTTGCAGAAATTTTCAAAGTATGCGGGAACGAGCAAATACTTATAGCTATTGATTTGCGTTCGTTTTATTTTTCGTTTGGCTTTTCAGTTGTAGAAATCATAACATCATTTTCATATAATTCTTGCTTTAAAAGTATTCCACTTTCTGAATAATATGACCAGATTCCTTGCTTTTTTCCTTGCGAGAAAAAGAAATCATGCTGTAAAACTCCATTATTAAAATACGCTCTTGAAATACCGTTAGCAATATCCATTATATAAGCCTCTTCATATCTTAAAGCACCGTTATCGTGAAAATATTTCCATAATCCTTGTGCTTTTCCATCTTTCCAATTGGCATCATATCTTAAATTCCCATTTTCTAACCATTCTTGCCACGAGCCATTTGCAGGTCCGTCTTTCATAGTAACCCAGGTTTTTGGTTTTCCATTCGGATAATTTTCTTTTAGAAAACCAGTAAAAGGCTTGTTTTTATAGGCGGTAATTTCTACCCCATCTTTTTTAATTATTTCAGTTTTTGATTTCTCAACAATGGTTTGAGCGTTTGCGGAAAAGCTCAATAATAGTGCAAAGGATATGACTATTAGCATTTCATGTCAACCTGGGACAGAGGGAACTTCTATTTTAAGATTGCCTGTTCCTTTTGCGAAAGTAATATTTATATAGACTGTTCTTTCTTTTTTAGAAATTGAATTCAAATATTTGGGCTTCTGAACTCCTATAATTTTGGTTAATTCGCCATACAATTCGTCAATTTTAAATTCCTCAATTTCAATAGTCATACTTAAAGAAATGTCTGAAAAGAGATGAACATCAACAACGTCTCCATATTTTGAAATCACACTCTGAATTTTATTAATTGCAGAGTGCCTTTCGGCATCACTAAAAGCTGTCCAAAAAATATTCTCCATTATTTATTTTTTAATTTATTAATTGCTTGTCATTTTTTATGATGACCGCACAACGGATCAGGGCTTTGCGTTGTGGGGGATTTCTAAACACTTCACAGTCAATACACCACAAAAGTTGATGCGATGTGGAATTTTCAATTAACCACTTCATACATCATTGAGTAACGCCTGTTATAGACTGCCTTTATTGCTGTCTGTTTGTGTGTCATTAGTTTCTGTTTCTTTTTTGTCGAGTTCTGGTGTCGCCATTATTCTTGATACAAACCATATTGTGCTCTCCTTTGTCTTCCAAATTTTTGACGCCCAGAGAATTCCTATAATTAATCCTAAGGTAGCAATTGAAATTCCAATTATAAGCCTTGTCGTTGTCGGATTTGGAAAATAAATAGCGGCACCTATCCCAAGTCCTATAGGCAATAGAGAAGCTACGATTTGTAACCAACCAATTGCTTCGGTGATATATCTAAATATTTTAAACATTGCCCTTTACCATTGTCCACCTGAAGAAAATAAAATTCGATTGGGGTGTCAATGTCATAAAGCCATTGATAGCCATCATTGTCATTTTTGCAAAAAGGTTCTATCAGGTTTATCATATTTTCATACCCGTTTGTTTTCAAGTCGCAGAAAAAAGTTGAATTGTCCTTATTTTTAATACCAAGCTCAATTTCCGAAACACGTAAAGTCAGGTTACAATTAATTGCTTCAATATAATCTACTTCGCTTAATTTAAGTGGTCTGCCGTTTTCAATTAGTGTTTGTTGAATTATCTTCCTAAAATTGTTTGCTTGAATTTGGTCAAAGTCATAAAGTCGAACAAGTTGGTCAGTTACAACTCCGTTAAATTGTCCACCTTTACTAATGTCCTCAAGGAATTCAAGTTTCATTTTGCTTTGTCATCTTTTAAGGTTGCCTATAACGTTCGAATATTGCTGCAGTTGGGGAATTGAGCAACTGTCGGCCCGTAAATTAAGCTAAATTTATAACCAAAAGCCGAAGTTAAGAACTAAAGACCAACAGAATTCCGTCCGCTGAAACCAAAGCCTATATATGCACTCCTGCTGATTGTTCTTCCGTCAAGCCCCAATTGCGGCAATACTTTTGTTGGTGGCTGGCGTTCTCGTCAGCCTCTCTCAACAGATGTTTCCCAACCGTCATAGTCGCCCTTGAATTGTTCTGCTAATTCCCATAAATTTAATGTGTAATCATTAACACTATCAATGTCTACTTTGTCCACCCTTGCAATTTGTAATGAATATGGAAAATCTGAATTTTCAATGTCAAAGTCTTTATTAACAATTTGAAATCCTTCGTCTTTTATTTTAGCTAAAAAGCTTACTCTGTCTTCTTCTGTTTTAAAATAAATCCAATGGTCAACCCTTCTTTCTTTAGTCAATGGGTCGCCATTTTCTTCAAGATTGTCAACTACTCTACGATTTTGAATACTTTGAAATTGTCTTGGGTTTGGATAGATGAAGTTCAAATACTGTAACCATTGGCTATCTTCTTTAATTCCGAAGTCAAAAGTATATGGCGGAAAAGCTACCATGCTTTCTGAAACGGTTTTGTCATAAAGGATTGTGTCTCCTATATAAAAATAAAAATCTCTTCGACCATCTGTAGTCAATCGTCCTGCATAGGTTGAGTTGTGCTTACTTAGAATAAATTCCTGGAGTCTGTCTTCAATAGCCGATAAATTCTCAAACTCTTCATTTGATGAAAGTCCGTCTTCTCTGGGATTATTCATATTTATAGAAACTGTATCGTCCTGAAAAAAGTTTACACTTATTGGTTAATAATCCTGATATAAGTTTACAAATTAAATTAAATCCTGAATACTATTTACACTTTTCTAATTTTGCATTGCTGGCTAAAGTGGAAGTAGGCTCTGCTGAGGAGCAACCTGCCAGGAATTACTCCAGTGTGTAACGAAGTATATCGTTTAAAGAGCCAGGATTTATTCTGGTTCTTTTTATATATACTTTGGCACACCCAATGCCTTTAAAAACCTATATTTT
>JBGSMI010000235.1:0-23301 GCA_041740215.1 Ferruginibacter sp. | reverse complement strand
GAGAAGGCCATTTGTGCCTTGTTTTCACTGAATAATATCTGCAATAAAATTAGCCCTATTAATGCACACCAGATTTGTATCTGGATAGCATTTTCATTGTCGCCCAAAAAGTAGTTGAGGGGGAAGTTTTGTTTGAGTTTTTTAAAGAATTTTTCAATTTGCCACCTGTTTTGGTAGATGGCTATAATGTCTGCTACTGTTATTTCCAAATTGTTGGTCCAATATATAAATGTTGTGTGGTGCTTTTCGCTGTAATATGCTATCCGCCTTATTTGCAGCGTTCTTTTAATAGTAGTTTTTTCTATTGTTTCAGTGTATTTTACTTCTATTATTTCATCTTTTAAGATATTGGGTTCGTTGTCTTGGAGTTCCAGTTCTTTAATACTGGTAAAGTCTGCATTATCCTTTTGCGGCACTACATAAGTGATGCCTCTTTCGCCAAATTTTACAAATTGCTGGTAATTAATATAGGCTTTGTCGAAGGTAATAATGGAGCCATCGGGTAACGCTTTTATGCATTCATAAAACCGCAGGTCATGCAGGGCTGAGGCGGTATATTTTATAAAGCTGGGCATATTGCTATCAGCATTTAAAAGGGTATGTACTTTGATGCCACCCTTACTTTTGCCATCTTTTCTTTTTCGGCCTGCGGGCTTTAATATAGCCTTAAACAGCGAAATGGTACTACTATCAAGTATGTATAGCTTGCTGGCAATGCTTTGTTTCAACAGGCTGTTCGAGATAATTTGCTTGTATTGCTGATACAGGCTTTGGCACAAAGCGCCAAAGACCTCGCTGGTTCGTTTTTTGTTTCCATCGCTAAGAGTGGTTCGTGGCGGTACTTTTTTTAAGTTCAGATGGTTGAGCTTTCCCTGGCACAATTTAAGCCCGGTCTGTACTTCACGGATAGAAGTACACTTTGCAAAAATGCAATATAGCATAGTGGTAAGGTGTTCTTTAAAGCTTAGTTTTTTTGAAAACTTATTGGCGTTATGAGCCTTGCAGGCAGCTTTTATTAAAGATTCGTCTATCAAAGAAAGCACCTGGGCAAATATCGGCTGTCCGACATAATTGTTACTTTTGTCCATATCAACTGTGGTAGTTTAGTCACACCAACGTTGAGGAAGGGTGGCCGAAAAGCCACCCTTAATTTGAAATTATCTCGGACAACAGTATTTTATATTCAAATAAAAACAACAGTTTAACTTCGGCATCACATACATTTCTTCCAGACAACTTCTCTGGCTGAGTCATGGTTCGTTTCCTTTACGAAACACTCTGAGCCGTGGCTCGTATCCTCACGAACTACTCTTCGCAATAAATACTGACACCTGTTTATAATCCACTCAAATTGTGCATGTAACTGGTTGACTTATCCTTCAACAGCTTTTCTGAGCCGTGGTTCGTTTCCTCACGAACTACTCTTCGCAATAAATACTGACACCTGTTTATAACCCACTCAAACTGAGCATGTAACTGGTTGACTTATCCTTCAACAGCTTTTCTGTCTAAAAAGAATCCCAACGCTACATGCATTGGGATCCTGATTTATATTTTATTATCAACCAATAAAAGAATCATTTCAAGCTAAAAAACGTTCATCAATTGATCTGTTGTTAATTCTTATTACTTCCCTCCGCATTTGGTGCATGAAGCGCTAAATTACTTTGTGTAATCATCTTATTGGTAACCTTTACTGCCTCATCAACGTAAATATCTTCCTTTAAGGTATTTAAAAAACGCTTATTCTTTTCTGCTTTTTCCTTATCTGCCAAAATTTTTGCATTATCAACCTCAACATTTTTCACATTAAGTTGGTTGGGCAATTTCATCAGTGTTTCCAATTGTTTGTAACTGGATTTTAACTGCTTTTGGGAAGCCTGGTATTTATCAATGTTCAGTGAATAAGAACGATCATTTTCCTTTTCGATTGAGTCTATTTTTTCCCTCATTCTCCTAAATGTATTATTTGCTTGTATCTGTTCGTTTGAATTAGCAGCCACTAAGTCTGTGCTAAAAGTGCTCACCCATGGCTTATAGTCTACTTTGGCTATTTCATCCCAGCTTAATGAAGTTGGATTATCTTTTTCACGTGATTTAGCCAACTCCATTCTATCGGGAATTACCACATCAGGAACAACGCCCCTTAACTGCGTAGCACCCCCATTTATACGGTAAAACTTTTGTAACGTCAACTTTACAGTACCAAGATCCTCTGTTTTTTTATTAAACATAGGATTTTCACTTTCCACATTTAGTGGAATGGTACGCTGTACAGTTCCCTTACCATACGTAGATGTGCTGCCAATGATAATTCCACGTTTGTAATCTTGTATAGCTGCAGCAAATATCTCTGATGCAGAGGCACTGAATTCATCCACCAATACTGTTAATGGTCCATCATATAAAACTGATTTATCCCTGTCTTTCCATTGGTATGGTTGACTTTCATCTCTTCCTTTTACCTGGCAAATTGGACCGTCTTGAATAAACAAACCTGCCATCTTCACCACTTCAGGAAGCGACCCGCCACCATTCCCACGCAGATCAATCACAATCCCTTCTACCTTTTCCGCTTTTAATTTCTCTACCGCTTTAGCTACATCATCAGAACACTTGGCTCCTTTAGGATCCTCAAAATCTACATAAAACTCAGGCAAATAAATGTATCCAATTTTATGTTCCCCATTAATGATCGCACTTTTTGCGAAAGTATCATCTAATTTAATTTCATCTCTTTTTAAAATAATTACCTTGATAGTTCCATCTGGCTTGCGAACTGTAATCCTAACTTCGGTTCCTTTTTCAGCACCTCTAATCAACTTCACCGCATCAGTAACTGCATAGCCAGTAACGTCGACAGGCTCGGCAGTTCCTTGCCCTATTTTGATTACTTCATCATCAATTCCCATATCACCACTTTTCCAGGCTGGGCCACCCGTTATTAAACTTGCAATTTTAATTTTACTCTGGTCTTCTTTTAACTGTGCGCCTATACCATAAAACTTGCCACTCATCATCTCTGTAAACCCACGGCTATCAATTGGAGCAAAATAACTGGTATGCGGATCCATACTGGTAGCAATTGAATTTACGAAAGAGCTGAACAACTCATCGCTGGTATTGTGATTTTTTAAAGTCGTAAAGTAGCGTTCAATTTGCTTCCTCACCTGGTCTCGTGCTTCCCTTTCAAGTGTACTATCGGACTTGGAGACATATTTTTCTTTCTTTGTACTATCCTTTAATGAAGGAAAAGATTTGCCTTTGTTTTTTTCACGGTCATCTATCATATCAGAATACTTTGTAAGCACAAGGTATTTCAACCGCTTGCGCCAAACATCTTTTTTATCTTCTTCGTTAGTGGCATAAGTCACCTTTTTTCCGTCTAGTTCTATATTCTCGTCTTTCGAAAAATCGAAAGGCCTGGTCAAAATGCTCTTATAATATTCTGAAGCCTCATTGAGTCTGCGGGTATAAGATGCGCTGATAAAGTAGAATGACTCCAGCCTGGCACCGTGTATCTCATCATCCACTTTGGTTTCAAACCGTTTGAAGCTATCTATATCACTCTGGAGGAAAATGGTTTTGTCATCATCCATATCAGTAATAAAACTATTTAAAGCCAGTTTTGAAAAAGCATCATCAATTTTTCTTGGACTAAAATGTCCTTGCTCTAATAACATCCCCACATTGCGGAGAATTTTCTCATTTTTCGATCTTGGATTATCATCAACGCTTCCCTGTGTTTGAAAAGCGAAGAATAAAATTGTGCCTGTTAGTACCAGAAATACCGGAAAATATTTTTTGCTCATAAGTAACTGCAGAATTTTTTGCATGTAGTAAAATTAACGGAAAAATGATAGTATTTATTGGATTAACAATCCATTTTGATTTAATGTTTTCTTAAAGCTTGATAAGTGGTATATTTTTTTATTACCATCAAAAAGACTTTAAATGGTAAAAATTGAATATACGGGAGAAGACACCCGGTGAACCAAAGGTGCGTAAAATGAGAGCAATGCAAATTTTGGCAGCAACTAATTATTTGTAAAGACCACTCCAGGGTGAACGGCGATTGTCTTTCTCGCTGACTAAAATCAGGAGGGTGCATTTAAAATTGTCGGAACGGTTTGCCAACCTTATGCAGGTTTTTTTCTGCTAAAAACGCTTTAAAAAAGGTTAGTAACCCTCTATTAAGCTGCGACAATTTTAAATACGAACAATCAGGAGCTTCATCCGATAAATGTTGGATTTGATGCATACCTCGTATATTTTCCAATATTTAATTGCTGGTTACTTTTATTTAATGAATAATTTCTTGGCAACTTTAGATCACACTTTAACTGACGGAGCTTAGTTATATCCTCCATCTAAATTGGAACGCTTGAAGAATATCTCCGGCCTCACATAAACTTACAAAAAAGACCAGTACAATCAGTTTCTCACCGACTGGTGGCGTACAATTTGAATTTTGCTGTACGATTAAACGCTGTTAAAATAGACACTGCAAATATGATTTGAATCTGTGATATCGACAGTGACAATCAAATTGCAATAAACATTTAGGTTCCAAGAGAAAAATTGAAGACAACCCTTGAACCGTCGGGGGCTATGGCGAATATTTGTATCAATCCTCTTTGTGCAGATAAAAAGGCCGCATCAATATCTTTTGGACTATTAATAGGTTTGCTATTGATAAATGCTATGATGGTTCCTACGGTTATTCCAGTTTGTTCAAAGAACCCTCCCTTCCGCACTTCTGTTACTACAATTCCATCATTTAAATTGAACCGTTGTTTTAAAGCGTTGGTAAGTGGTTCAAAACTTGCACCCAGTCTTCTGTAAATTACTTCGAGAGAGGCTGCATTTTCGCTTGCTGAATTTGGGGGCGCTTCACTCTTCAATGTAACCGAAACAGTATCGGCTTTGCCACTGCGCAGGTAGCTTAACCGAATGGTTTCTCCCGGCCGGTGACGGGCTATCCTTTCTGAAAACTCCGCCGATGAGGAAAGCCGGATATCATCGATGCTTTGAACAATATCGCCCTCCTTAAGGCCTGCTTTTGCCGCAGCCCCATCTTCGCTTACCCCGGTTATATATACTCCTTTAACTGATCCCGGAGTAAGGCCCTTTTGTTGAAGGTATTGGTCTTCTACCGAAGGAGCCGGAAAGGAAACCCCGAGCACCCCCCTTTTTACCGTTCCAAATTCCTTTAAATCATCCAATATTTTTTTGGCGAGATTTACGGGTATTGCAAATGCATACCCTGAATAACTGCCGGTTTGAGAGGCAATGGCGCTATTGATACCAATCAATTCTCCTTTCGTATTAATCAGCGCACCACCGCTATTGCCTGGATTAATGGCTGCATCGGTTTGAATAAAAGATTCAATGGCAGAATTGCCAACCTGCTCCAAACTGCCAATACCTGGCCGTTGGATAATACCTATACTGCGAGCTTTGGCGCTTATAATGCCCGCAGTTACCGTTGTATTCAGTGAAAAAGGATAACCAATTGCCAACACCCATTGCCCTACTTCCACTAAATCGGAGTTTCCAAATTTTACAAACGGAAGACCGGTAGCATCTATCTTAATTAATGCTAAATCTGTATTTGGATCAACGCCTGTTAACGTGCCTTTGAACACTCTTTTATCAGGTAAAATAACCTGTATTTCAGCAGCGTTTTCCACAACATGATTATTGGTGGCGATAAAACCATTAGCTGTAATGATGACCCCAGAACCTGATCCCATTGCTTTCCCCCCTGCTAATCGTGCCCGAACATCACTGTATACGGCAGATTGTATTATCGTTTTTATGTGAACTACTGCAGGTGTTACTATTCTGGCAGCAGTCACAAAATTCATCGTTCCTTCTGCATAATCAGTTGCTGGAGCTGCCATGGTTATAATCGATAATTTCGACGGCATCGTATCTGTTGTTGTAATAACCGCAGGACTCTTTTTCACATTGCAACTCATAACGACAATCTCAATGGATAAGAAAAAAATAATTGTTATAGATAAAAGAGATTTTGGCATGCTGATGGTTTTACGGTTAAATAATCTAAGATTGAAGTGTTAAATTTTCTCAGACCAGAAGTATTCACTCAAATAGAATTGAGTCATTCTGCTTTAAAAGCCCGCTCGCTCTAATGAAGAACTTTTTTTGCGCCCAACGAGTTACTAGTTTTGAGCTATGGGGAATTGGCTATTGTCCATCAATTATTAAAATCTATAAGTTAAACTGCTTATAATAATCCAATAGCTTAGTAGTGTAGACTACACTCAAAGGCTGTCCAAAATCATATTCAGGGCTATTTTTAATAATTTCTACGGATGCTTTTACTTCAACAACTGACTTTGACCAACTGATTTCTTTGATCAATTCCGGAGCTATCAAAACCTTTTTACCGGCAATCCAGTTACCAGTGTCCACCACTATAAAATCAATTATCCACGATTCATCATCCAGTATAAAATCTTCAACCTTACCTATTTCGCCGTCGCCTGCTTCGATGTAGTAACCGACTATTTTACGTGTACTGCGTAAATGCTGGTTGCCCTCAAAGGATGGATCAATCTCTCCCTTTCTTTCGGTATTTATTTCTTCCGGTAAAGGTAACGGTGTGGGCATCACCATGCCTGCCGCACCCACACCACTTGCCCAAAGCGAACCTTCCCAATAACTTCTCCATGGATAGTGCTGGTTCAACTTTATTTCTTCCTGCCGGGATACGGGCTTTTCAGTATCAATATCCGGGCTGCTCTTTATTTCATCGATGGTAAGATTGACCTGGAAGATTTCATTTTTCCAGTCCGTAGCCAATAAAGCATCGGATGAAATTAGCACTTTGCGACCAGATAACCAGTTGCCGGTTTCTGCAATTAAATAACGGATCGTAAAACTTTCATCATCAAAATAAAATTCATTCACCTTTCCTATTTCACCATCCAAAGCACCTATTGTGAAGCCAATTAGGCTTTTAACGTTTCTCTTCATTATTTTAAGATTAAAATTATCGAATTTATATTTAGATGGGTGTATGATTTTGTGATTACTGGAAGAGCTTTACCAAAGCACAACGTATCAATTTTAAATGCATTTCTTTAACAGCGATCAGGCATTTTTATTTTTTTTTCATTCTGTATAAAGTTGCGAATCAAACTCCAATTAATTGTTACAATATTATTTGAAGAACTTACATCTTTCACATATCTACCAAATGGGAACTGGTTTATAAAAGATAACAAAAGTTGTTTCTCAAATGATTCACCACAATTAAAAAAAATACAGGAAAGCCTTAAGTACCATAAAAAACAAATAAATAACCTAAAAATAAAATCGAGGCTTCTTCAAAAAAAACGCTCATTTCAATTAGCAAACGGTGCTATTACCAGAATTTGATAAATCAAGATATCAAGGTACAGGCCAAAAGAAGCTTGTATTCCGAAGCAGTTATAAAAGGCAACGAGTACTAACATAATAAAAGATTTGCTGCGAAACAAAGGCTACTTAACGACCATTGGAAGAAAAAAAGTGAATCGATGATTTCAATTATGCAATTTCAGGTTAAGTTTCATCGTATAAATCGCCCTGCGACGCCAGTATTTCTCTGTACTTATTAAACAGTTTTGTTTTCGAAATAAAACCGATGAATTTTTTATCTTTACTCAATACCGGAAGGTACCAACTCTGTGTTAAATCAAATTTTTCCATTACACCATGCATGTCTTGATCTTCGTATAAAATGGCGGCAGGCTTTTTCATCATCGCCTTTACGGACACCCGGTCAAACTGATCTGGCTGAAATAGTTTTTGTTTGATGTCAT
This sequence comes from Ferruginibacter sp., assembly GCA_041740215.1. GTDB lineage: Bacteria > Bacteroidota > Bacteroidia > Chitinophagales > Chitinophagaceae > Ferruginibacter. The sequence goes on along the minus strand of JBGSMI010000235.1, from coordinate 15,466 downwards.
TCAATTCGATAATGCCAATAAAGTTTTCTTTTGAGTCAACAATTGCGAATATATTTTTTTCACTTTTTTTAATAATTTCGATTAGATTTCGCAACTTTTTGTCCATTGGGATAGTTTCATAGGTATCCTGAATCATGTCCTTTAAGAAAATTGAAGTCAGGATATTCTTTTCCTTTTTTTCAGTAAAAATCTGTCCATCCAAAGCTAGTTTTTTAGTATCCATTGAAAAAGGCTCGTAACCTTTTACAATAAAGAAAGAAATAGAAGAAACAATCATTAGCGGAATGAACAACTCATAGCCGTTAGTGATCTCAGCAATCAAAAAAATGGCCGTGAGCGGGCAATACATTACCCCGCTTAGTACACCCGCCATACCAACCAAACTAAAGTTGCCTTCGGGTATTTTTACCAATGGGGTATTATTTACCAACTTAGAAAAAAAGAAACCCAGGTAGGCCCCGGTGAATAAAGACGGAGCAAAATTCCCCCCGTTTCCTCCCCCACCGATTGTAATTGCGGCAGCAATTGGTTTTATCAAAACAATGGCGGCAGTAAAAACCACGAGAGCCCAGTTTTTATTCATCAAAGAAAACAGGGTGGTGTTATCTGCAAAATGGTTGAACGTACCGTTGGCCACTTCTTTTACACTACCGTATCCTTCCCCAAACAAGGGTGGAAATACAAAATAAACTAACATTAAAATAAAGCCTGCCAAAACCGCTTTGAGGTAAATATTTATACCAGACTTATGTATTCTATTTTCCACATGCTTAAAAACCTTCGCATAGTACAAAGAAACAAAACCGGCAAAAATTCCTATCAAAATATAAAAGGGTACATTCTCATAATTAAAGCTTTGTTTCAATACAAAATTAAACAGCGAAGCTTCTCCCAAAATGATTTTAGAACAAAGAACGCCAACCACTGAAGCAATTATGAGTGGAATAAAATAACTTACTACCGTCTCCGCAAGCAATACTTCAATGGCAAACATCACACCGGCAATGGGTGCATTGAATACAGATGAAATGCCCGCTGCTGCGCCACACGCAATCAAAAGTGTTCGTTCCTGATAATTTAAATCAGTTATGCGTGCTATATTAGAACCAATGGCAGATCCTGTTGCAACAATGGGCGCTTCCAATCCTACAGATCCCCCAAGCCCTACAGTAACAGAACTGGTAATGATGTGGAGGTAACTATGATTTAAAGGTATAAAAGATGACCTTCTTGCAATGGATCTCAATACCATTGCAATACCCTTCTCAATATGTCCTCTAAAAAAATATTGAATAATTAACACGGTTATCAGCAAACCCAAAACAGGAAAAAATAAGTAGGCAAATCTGCTTATGGGTATATGTTCAATATGGTGTTGAATAAAATGAACCAGACTTTTTAAAAGCACCGCTCCCAAGCCGGATGCCAACCCTACCAGCGTAGCAATCACCATCATAAATTGCATCCTGCTTATTTTAGTCCGCAGGAAATAAATGATCTTTTGATATATTGCTTTAATGATTAACATGTAAATAAGTTGCGAAAATAAAATAAAGTCGTAAAGATAGGCTGCTTTCAATAAAACCATAGCAGTGTAGAGATCCAGATAAACCGGTCACTACAAAAATCTTTGCAAACCGAGCGGTTCTTTAATCTCCAAAATAAAAAACGCTTGCAACAATGAGACAGGTCTAATAAAACAGTATTGAATGAGGCTGGCCTGTTCGGTGTATTTAAAACAGTCGCACCACTATACAGGGTTGCCAACCTTTTTTTTAAGTGTTTTTTAAAAGAAAGAACCTCCACAAGGTTGGCAGCCCTTCCAAGAATTCTAAAAGCACCCGGCCTGTTTGCCAGCGGTTCCTTTATAAAAAATATTGTATCTTCCGGCCTTTCCCATTTTTTCAACTTTGATCATACGATTAAACATTCAAGTATTATTATTCAACTGATTCAATAACAAACATTACTATTTTTCTGTGACGACAAAAACAGGAATTACAATAGAAAGCAAATAAAACATAGCAACCTGAAAAAAATCACAGGCTGGCAAAAATTAAATTTTATGGATACATCCTTAATTAGTGTTAAAAGTTTAACTATAGAAGATTACCAAACTTTGAAAGAATCGATGATACATGCTTATGCCAGCATGGGAGGACAATACTGGAAAGAAGAATCAATAAAAAAATTAATTCAAAAATTTCCTGACGGACAAATAGTGATTACGCTGGATGGCAAAGTTGTTGGATGTGCCTTATCAATCTTGGTGAATTACGAAAAATTTGGCGACAAGCATACCTTTCGGGATATCACTGGTAATTATAGTTTTGAAACACATGATGACAAAGGCGATACTTTGTATGGCATCGAAGTGTTTGTGCATCCGGATCACCGTGGATTGCGGTTAGCAAGAAGATTATATGATGCAAGAAAAATGCTTTGTGAGCAGCTCAACCTCAAAATGATCATTGCAGGCGGTCGCATACCAAAATATGGTATGTATGCAGATAAACTAACACCCGGCGCTTATATTGAAAAGGTGAAAAGCCGGGAGATTTACGACCCTACCCTTACCTTTCAGTTGGCCAATGATTTTCAGGTAAAAATAGTGATTCGCAACTACCTTCCGGAAGATGAGGAAAGTAAAGGCTTTGCTACCTTGCTGATCTGGCACAATGTGTATTATGATGGGGAAAAAAACATTCTGCTGCGAAAAAAGGATATCGTAAGAATTGGCCTGGTACAATGGCAGATGCGGCCTTACTACACCATGGAAGATTTTTTAAAACAGGTAACCTATTTTGTAGATGCAGTAAGCGACTATCAATCTGACTTTATCTTATTTCCAGAATTATTCAATGCTCCGTTGATGGTTCAGTTCAACGAAATGGACAGCAGGCACGCCATAAAAGAGCTGGCAAAATTTACCAAGCCAATTGTAGAAGCTATGAGTAAAATGGCTGTGTCGTATAACGTAAACATCATAGCAGGGAGCATGCCTGAAATAAGGGATGGAAAAATTTACAATGTATCGTATGTATTGCAAAGAAATGGCAAGATAGACAGCTTGTGTAAAATCCATATTACCTCTTCTGAAGAAGACGGCTGGGACATTCATGGTGGTAATGAAATAAAAGTAATTGACACGGATGCAGGGCGGATTGGTGTTCAAATTTGTTATGATGTAGAGTTTCCGGAGATGACCCGAAAACTGGCATCAGAAGGTATGCAGATTTTATTTGTTCCGTTTTTAACTGATACACAAAGTGCTTATAACCGGGTGCGCTTTTGTTCACAGGCGAGGGCCATAGAAAATGAATGCTTTGTTGCAATTGCCGGCAATGTAGGCAACTTGCCGATGGTTACCAATATGGATTTGCAATTTGCGCAATCTGCCTTATTAACGCCGTCAGATTTTGCCTTTCCGGTAACTGGCATTAAGGCTGAAGCAACACCCAATACCGAAATGATTGTGGTAAGTGATGTAGATCTTTCTTTACTTACAGAGTTGCACCATTATGGTAGTGTTCAAACATTGAAAGACAGACGACTTGATATTTACCAGTTGCATTTTTCTGAACAGGAAAAAATAACAGTACAACCTTAAATATCATGGGATAAATTAATACCGCGGTCGGAATAAAGCCGCTTAGGTTTTTGCGCCGTTGAATGATACTACATTACTTACCAATTTTGGAGTTAGTGCCGCTTTCGACTTTGAAGATGGGATGGTAAAAAGAAGCAGTATAACTATGCTAACAGGAAACAACGATTGAGAATTTCAAAAGAAATTTCCCCTATTTCTTCGGTAAGTATAGATGCTCTTACTGCCTTTCTAATTGATGGCGATAAAGATGATATAGTGCAGCTACAACAAACAGAAGCCTTTGCAGACGGTTTTAAAAAAATAAATCTAACCATAGAATCTGTAGCGAAAAAAGGGGAAGGTCATGGTTGAAAAAATTCAGTCGTAAAAGAAATTTTTTTTTAATTTTTTTTGATATCTACCTAAAACAATTCGAACAAAAATATAACCGACAAGGATCCTTTTGCCGGTCACATCAAATAACGCCTGCTATGTTAAGAATAAAATGACGCTTCGATTCGTGATCCGATAAACCAGGTGGTAGATGGTGAATGGTGAATAATGAAAGAAAGAACAACCATTGTCACACGCTAACCATCGTTTTAAAGGCAATCCTTAACTCGACACCCGTGCTTATTCATTGCATTTTACGACGCCTGCTGATAAAAGTTATCGACAATAAGGAAGCAACGGGGTTTAAATAACAATTTTATCAAAAGTCAAATTCACGTATTTTTGCAAAAAACAATCAATTATGAGTAAATACAATGCCGGCGTCTTACATGGCGCAGAATTAGAAGCACTTTACAATGATGCAAGAGCTAACGGCTTTGCATTACCTGCCGTAAACTGCATCGGTACAGATACAATCAATGCGGTATTAGAATCTGCTGCAAAAGTAAATTCCCCGGTTATTATACAATTCAGTAATGGTGGTGCACAGTTCATTGCCGGCAAAGGAATGCCAAATGATAACATGCAAGCAAATATTTCCGGCGCTATTTCCGGCGCATTACACGTACATAATGTAGCCAAATATTACGGCGTACCAGTAGTTTTACACACTGATCATGCTGCAAAAAAATGGCTTCCATGGATCAGTGGCCTGATTGATGCAGGCGAACAGTTTTACAAAGAAAAAGGCCAGCCGCTTTTTAGTTCTCACATGCTTGATTTAAGCGAAGAGCCAATTGAAGAGAATATTGCAACTTCTGTTGAATATTTTAAACGCATGGCTCCACTGGGAATGAGTATCGAAATTGAACTGGGTGTAACTGGCGGTGAAGAAGATGGAGTTGATAACAGCGATATTGAAAATGATAAGTTATATACGCAACCGCAGCATGTAGCCTATTCCTATACTGAATTGGGGAAAGTAGGTAAGTTATTTACCATTGCTGCTGCTTTTGGAAATGTACATGGAGTTTACAAACCAGGTAATGTAGAGCTTCGTCCTGAAATTTTAAACAACAGTCAAATTTTCATTGAAAAAGAATTGGGTACTGGTCCAAAGCCGGTTTACTTTGTATTTCACGGTGGTAGCGGTTCTCCACAAAATCAAATTCGTGAAGCAATTGGATACGGCGCTATCAAAATGAACATTGATACCGATTTGCAATGGGCTTTCTGGGAAGGCATTTTGGATAATTACAAAAAATATGAAGGTTATTTACAAGGCCAGCTTGGCAATCCTGATGGAGCTGATAAACCAAACAAAAAAAATTACGATCCAAGAGTTTGGCTGCGCAAAGGACAGGAAAGCTTCAGCAAAAGACTGGAAATTGCATTCGACGATTTGAATTGCATTGGCAGGAATGCATAAATCAAGAATGTTTTTTACAAGTAAATGCCCGAATTATTGGCAATTCCGAACGTTTGTTTTATTTTGAATCTTCAACACCCCCCCTTCCATATTTTTAAATGGAATGCGTGGGGTTTTGTTTTAAATTTTTAATACTAAAAAGATCCAAAAAACGATCCTTCTTACCGTAGGAAAGTTTTTTGATGGGCCATTAATATGATAAATGAAGAAGATTTTTACGCAAATCTTGCTGGCGAAGAGGGAGATGCTGAGGAGGCGAAGCGTAGCTGGTTTAAGCGAAAAAAAAAGGGTATTCTTACGCCTACAAAAGATAAGGCGGATGCGCCCGAAGGCCTTTGGACAAAATGCCCTTCCTGTAAATTCACCTGCACTGTTACTGAGTTAAGGGAAAATTATTTTGTTTGTCCTAAATGTGATTACCATCACCGGATTGGCAGTGCTGAATATTTCGAAATCCTATTTGATGAAAGCCATTACACAGAACTATTTGCCAATGTAGTTTCTAAAGATTATCTAGGTTTTGTGGATCTTAAGCCGTATGGTAAAAGACTAGAAGAGACCTATGCAAAAACGGATATTCATGACTCTATAACAGTAGCTCACGGAATGGTAAATGCAAATGATTTTGTGGTAGCTTGTATGGATTTTGAATTCATCGGTGGTAGTTTGGGTAGCGTGATGGGCGAAAAAATAGCCAGAGCTTGCGACTATTGTATTTTGCACAGCATCCCTTTTATGATTATCAATAAAAGTGGAGGTGCCCGTATGATGGAGAGTGCTTTTTCATTGATGCAACTGGCCAAAACTTCTGGTAAATTGTCACAACTTACCGATAATAAAATCCCTTATATCTCATTGTGTACGGATCCTACATTTGGCGGAACTACGGCATCTTTTGCGATGCTGGGCGACATCATTTGCGGTGAACCCGGTGCTCTAATCGGATTTGCCGGACCAAGAGTAATTAAAGAAACCATCCGCAGAGATCTTCCCGAAGGTTTCCAGCGAAGTGAATTTTTACTGGAACATGGTTTTCTTGATTTCATCGTTCACCGAAAGGAGCTAAAGGAAAAACTGAGTGCATTACTGGTTTTATTTAAGCATTAAAAGACATTGTTCCGAAAGGCAGTTTCCAAAAAAAAGGGAACTGTCTTTTTATTTGTAAGTAAGCATACCCCTCTGTTGATAGGAGTTTGATTATTTGTATTTTTGTAAAAAATTAAAAGTTTGGAACTCAGTAACCGAAAGGCATACCACGAATATTTCTTTGAAGTAAAATACATTGCCGGACTTGTACTGGCTGGCACCGAAATAAAAAGCCTACGGGCGGGAAAAGCTAGCTTTAATGATAGTTACTGCTATTTTGATAAAGGAGAACTGTATGTAAAAAGCCTGCACATCTCCGAATATAGCTTTGGTACCTATAACAATCATGAGCCAATGCAGGAACGCAAGCTTTTACTAAACAAAAGGGAACTGCAAAAACTGGAAGCCAAAACCAAAGAAAAAGGTTATTCCATCATACCATTAAAAATTTTCCTTACAGAAAAAGGTTTTTTTAAAATGGAGATAGGATTAGGGAAAGGGAAAAAAATATACGATAAAAGGGAAAGTATTAAGGAAAGGGAAACAGATCGAGACATCAAAAGAAAATATGGAATTTAAATTTATGCGTTAAGAGAGCAACCATTTACGCTATACGATGTTATTAGACACATATAAACCCATAGTAAATAAAACTGTAACTTTACGACCAGCACACGTGGTGATTATTACATAAAAAACACCGCATAATTTTTACACTTGTACGATGAATCAGCAGAATAAAAGAGTTGAGGTAATGGATTTTCTTGGTCAAAAGATTGAGGACATTATTGGCGAATATTTAAAAGACATTGATACCAACTGGCAACCTGCGGATCTTTTACCCGATAGTTCATCAGAAAATTTCTATGATGAGATCAAAGAATTAAAAGAATCTTGTAAGGAATTACCTTATGATTATCTTGCGGTTCTGGTAGGGGATATTATTACAGAAGAAGCATTGCCCACCTATCAAAGCTGGTTAACAGATGTAGAAGGTATAGATAAATTGAGACCACAAGGCTGGAGCAAATGGATAAGAATGTGGACAGCAGAGGAAAACCGACATGGTGATTTGTTAAATAAATTTATTTATTTGTCAGGTCGGGTTAATATGAAACAGATGGAGATCAGCACCCAGCATTTGATTGCTGATGGCTTTGATATTGGAACCGGTAGAAATCCTTATAAGAACTTTGTGTATACTTCTTTTCAGGAACTCGCCACTAATATTTCTCACCGCAGAACGGCTACCATTGCAAAAAACCATGGTTGCATCCAACTCTCTAAAATTTGTGGGATTATTGCCGCCGATGAAGCGAGGCATGCCAAAGCGTATAAAAATTTTGTAACAAGAATATTTGAAATTGATGCAAGTGAAATGATGTTGGCTTTTGAAGATATGATGCGCAAAATGATTGTGATGCCTGCACATTTTTTACGCCAGTCTGGTGAAAAAATCGGACAAACATTTGATCATTTTAGCGATGCAGCCCAAAGGCTTGGTGTATATACTAGTTGGGACTATACAGAAATTTTAGAATCGCTGGTAAAAGAATGGAACATAGGAAATATGAGCGACCTCAATGATCAGGCTGAGAAAGCAAGGGACTACCTGATGGCATTACCAGAACGATTTAAAAGAGTTGCCGGAAGAGGCCAGAAAGCTCCAATAGAATATCAATTTAACTGGATAAAATAAATCACATTCGAATGAAAGCCGTAACTCAGTTGCGGCTTTTTCGTTAAAATACTACTCAATTTTTTGGATATGGATTTTAACATTCACTCAAACTAATTGGAATATTTATAGCAAGTCCTCCATCTGCAGTTTCTTTGTATTTGCTGTTCATATCCAGCGCAGTGTTCCACATGGTTTTTATTACGCCGTCTAAACTAACTTTTGCAAAATCAGGTGAACTTTGAAGTGCCAACTGGCTGGCAGTGATGGCTTTGATAGCGCCCATCGTATTTCTTTCAATGCAGGGTATTTGCACCAGCCCACCAATGGGATCGCAGGTTAATCCAAGATGATGTTCCATGGCAATTTCCGCAGCCATTAAGGCTTGTCGTTGAGTTCCTCCCATACACTCGGTAAGTGCAGCCGCAGCCATGGCGCTACTTACACCAATTTCAGCCTGGCAGCCTCCCATGGCCGCAGAAATAGTAGCCCCCTTTTTAAATATGCTGCCCACTTCTCCGGCTGTTAATAAAAACTGTATGATCTTTTCGATGGTTACGTCTTCACAAAAGCTAATATAATATTGAAGTACTGCTGGTATTACCCCTGCGGCTCCATTTGTAGGAGCTGTAACTACCCTGCCAAATGATGCATTTTCTTCGTTAACCGCAAGTGCAAAGCAACTCACCCAGTCCAATGTGTAGTTAAAAGCGTTTCCACCTTGCTGAATGGTCGAAATCCAACTTTCGTAATCTGCATAAGCCCGATTGTTTACAAGCCGTTTATTTAATTGGTAGCCACGACGTTTTACATTTAATCCACCCGGCAAAACCCCCTCTGTGTGACAGCCTCGGAAAATGCATTCCTTCATTACCCGCCAGATATTTAATACTTGATCCTTTACTTCATTTTCCGATCGCCAGACCAATTCATTTTCCATCACTACTTCGCTGATGCTTAATCCGGTTTTCATGCACCAATGTAATAAGTCGTTGGCTGTATTGATTGGAAAAGGCAGTGCTACCTGTTCATTAGAACTAGCTGGTTCACTTTCCTTAACCACAAAACCACCGCCGATGGAATAAAAGGTTTCTGCCAGTGTTTCCTGATTGTGCAGGGTTACTAAAAAGGTAAGGGCGTTCGGATGAAAAGGCAGCGACTCTGTTGACAAAAACTCAATATCCTCTGCAGGATTGAAATTTATTTCGTGTTTTCCATTCAGCAATAAAATCTTCATTGCCTTAATATCATCCATTTTGGGCGCAATCAAATCAACGTCAAACGTAACAGGATCCTCACCACTCAACCCAAGTTGAATCGCTACATCTGTACCATGCCCGATGCCTGTTTTGGCCAATGAACCATATAGTAACACTTCAATTTTTTCAACGTGTTGCAAAATATATTTCTCCTCCAGCGTTCGCAAGAAAAGCAAAGCCGCTTTCCATGGCCCAAGTGTATGGCTGCTACTAGGGCCAACGCCAATCTTAAACATATCAAATATTGAAATTGCTTCGTGCTTCAAAAACTTTATTTTATTAATTATTGCACCTCGACCAACTCAATTTGAAAAACCAGATTTGAATTAGGAGGTATAGCCGCACCACCGCCGGCAGCTCCATATCCTAATGAAGGTGGAATATATAGAATGATTGAGCCGCCTTTTTTAATTATCGGTATACCAATCTGCCATCCCAGAATCAATTGTCCTAACGTGAATGTGGCACCATTGGGCGACCGTTGATAGCTACTGTCAAACGCAGTTCCGTTTATTAAACTACCGATATATTTAACCGTAACATCGGAACACACCCCGGCTGTAACACCTACTCCTGGCGTAAGAATTTTATAAAAAATACCGCTTGAATGTTGGGTGTAGCTTGCATCAAGCAGGGCTCCCAAAGCCGCAATTTCGTTAGCAGGTGCTACTGCATTTGTTGGAGTAAAATTACATTTACCAGAGTTGGAAGACTTGTTACAGGCTGCTAAAACTAAAAAAGCAAAAGCCAGCATAAAAAAGAGTTTTGTTCGCATGTTTTTTTTAATTAATGAATATTTGTTTGATTGTTTGTTTTATTTTCTTTTTTTTTTAATTCCTTGTATAACTGATCATTCATTTCCCATTTAAACTGCATTCTGAAGTAGGCATAAAAAAGAATAACGATTATCATGGCAATCACAGCCGTTACAAATGCACTTGCGGACGAACCTGCTATTTTCATGTACCATTCCGGAAAAAATAGTTTTACAACGACTACAAATAAAATAATAGGAAGACCAAATAAAATAGCCATCGGAAGCCCCCTCGTGAGTTTACTAACGAAAGTATTCTCCATTTCACTGTTCCGTTCCCAGTAGCGAAGAAATGCTGTTTCCTTTTCGGTGATCATTTTGCGAAGTTAGCCAATTAATGTATTGTTGTTTGGGTGCATTTAAAATTGTCGGAAGGGTTGCCAACCTTGTGCAGGTTCTTTTTTTAAAAAACACTTAAAAAAAAGGTTGGCAACCCCGTATAGTGGTGCGACAATTTTAAATACACCCTGTTGTTTTGCAAAGTGCGTAATATTAAGTAGGTTTGGTTATATCAATTATATTTTTGTGAAAATAGAACAACTCATCGTCCAATACCTTTATGGCACAAAAAAAGTTACATTACAAGGTATTGGTACATTTATATTAGATCCTTCGGTTGTGTTGCCGGCTGAGAACGATAAGGAAAAGAACTTTGTGATGCCCGAAAACGCATTTGGATTTGAATACAACCTGAAGGCAGAGGAAGATGAAGGACTAATTAAATACATTGTAGAACATACCAGAAAAATACTACCACTTGCTTCTGCGGATCTGGATTCGTATGTAATGTTAGCCAAACAATTTTTAAATATTGGCAAACCTTTGGTGATTGAAGGAGTAGGCACCATACAAAAGAACCAGCAAGGCGATTACCAGTTTATTCCCGGAAATTTCATTACACCTAAAATTGATGACATTCCAAAGCAGTTAAGAGAAAAAAGAGATGAAAGTGTTTCTTTCGAAAGTGAAGCAAGGACAGATAATAGCCGCCGAAATTTATTAACAGGCATTACATTGCTGGTATTGATTCTGGCAGGCCTGGGTATTTATTATGTTCTGGTATACAATAAAAACACCGAACCATCAGCATTTGTACAAACAGAAGTGCTGCAACCTGCAGACACAACTAAACCGGATTCATCCATACAACCTGCGACCGATACATCCGTCAAAGCAGCAACCCCCATCGTTCCCGCTGATGGTACAAATTTTAGAATCATCATTAAGAGTTATGCCACTTCTTTACCGGCAAAAAAAGCTTATGACCGGCTTACCTATTATGGTCATAAACTGGAATTGATTAAGATAGATTCTTTTAAATATGAGTTGGCCATGCCATTTAAAACACCTTTATCGGATACGCTAAGAGCAAAAGATTCATTGCGCAAATTTTTTGGAGGCAAGCCTTATGTAAAACTTTAACCGGTTTACATTTACCAACCAGAAGTGCTTTGATCCGTTATGAATAAAATACCATTTCAAACATTTTGCATTTCCTTTTGGTTGTTGGTATGCCTTGACATATTAGCCTTATTCTTTGGGATAAATTGGTTGCACAAAATTGCGAAACCGATGTTAATGCCCGCTTTGATGCTGCTTTTGGTAAATGCAACCGACGAAGGTTTCCCCAGCAAAACATTGGTACTTACCGGCCTATTTTTCTCATGGCTTGGTGATGTTTTTCTTCTGCTTGAATCCCGCTATCCTATGCTTTTTATTGCCGGCCTGTCCAGTTTTTTAATCACACATCTTTGCTACATCGTTTATTTTATTTCTATCAAATCGGCTGATGGTTCGTTTATTAAAAAGCATCCAGTTCTTATTGCATTGATTCTTGGTTACGGTGTCGGATTGGTGTGGTTACTGTTTCCATTGCCGGGAGATTTAAAAATACCGGTTATACTATATGCAGCGGTTATTTGCACCATGCTGCTTTGCAGCCTTCATGTATTTCTAAAAGTTACTGTTCCTGCCAACAGGTATTTTGTAGCCGGTGCTGTACTATTTGTGATATCAGATACACTACTGGCCATCAATAAATTTTATCAGCCACTGGCATTTGCCGGCACTTTGATTATGCTTACCTATTGTGCAGCACAATATTTTATAGTGATGGGTTTTATTAAGAAAAAATAGTAAACATCAACGAATGAAAATACCGGAGTTGTATCAGTGATTCAGCTTCATAATTTTTTAAAAGAAAGCAGTTGATTCGTCTAAAAATTAGATGCTAAATTCGCTTTCCAAAAGTTTAACCGCGTTAATACCATTATTTTATCTCGCATTTAGTTTTTGAACAGGCCTTTCCAACTTCACAAAACCTGCAAACTACTAAAATATTTTGGGCAAATTTCTCACTCACATTATGTACCATCCCGTTTACCTCAATGGACAACATGGAGTCGTAACTTTCTTTTGAAATCACTTTGATATCTCGGTTGATTTCCAGTCCAACCTTCACCACATATTGTAAAAAGTTAACAGAATTATCTTTCACCGCCACCATTTTACAGGACTTACAAGCATCCACATCTGCCAGCGTTTTTTTAAATGAAACCTTTATTTCGCCCTTTGCATTCGGTATTATATCTCCGTGTGGATCAAACTCCGGAAAGTCAAGCAGTTCATCTAATTTATCTACCAGTTTTTGCGATTGGATATGCTCCAACTGCTCCGCTACTTCATGCACTTCATCCCAGGTGAAGCCCAGTTTTTTATATAGAAAAGTTTCCCACAACCGGTGCTTTCTCACTATTTCAACCGCATGCTTTCTTCCAGGAGTCGTTAAAGTGATCTTACCATATTTTTGATAATCCACCAATTCTTTATCCTTTAATTTTTTAAGCATATCTGTGGCTGTTGCTGGCTTTACACTTAAAGCTGCCGCCAGTTCATTGGTTCCTGCCGAAGGTTTGTCGTCATCTTCCATTGTTATCTGCAACAATGCTTTTAAATAATTTTCTTCTGTAAAGGATAGCATCGGGCAAAAGTACATGATTTTAAAAATTTATTTTGTTAGATACCTCTAACTTTTATACTTTTGTTTCCATAACATTATAAGAATGAATTTATTTCGCAGAATTTTTATACTCACCTCATTTACTTTTACAGCAACAGTAATGGCATTTGCGCAAAATGGGCGTATTTCCGGAACGGTATTTTCAGATGGCCAACCATTGCAATCTGCTAACATTACACTATCGGGAACAAAGACAGGAACCATTACAGATAGTCTTGGCAATTTTTTACTGCCAGAAATTGGGCAAGGTAGTTACATATTGAAAGCTTCCCTTGTCGGCTACCAGGAGTTGGCAAAAAAAATTATTTTGCGACCCAACCAGCAGCAAACATTAACACTGGAGCTGGTAAAAACATCCGGTGAAATGGATGAGGTGGTCGTTACCGGAACTTTAAAAGAAGTAAGGCGAATGGAGAGTCCTGTTCCTGTGGAAGTTTATAGTCCTGCATTTTTTAGAAAAAATCCAACACCCAATATATTTGAAGCATTGCAAAATGTGAACGGTGTGCGGCCGCAATTGAATTGTAATGTTTGTAATACCGGCGATATTCACATCAACGGTTTGGAAGGTCCATACACCATGGTATTGATTGATGGGATGCCAATTGTTAGTAGCCTTGCTACAGTATATGGACTCTCGGGAATCCCCAACAGTTTGGTTGAAAGAATTGAAATTGTAAAAGGTCCGGCCTCTTCCCTTTATGGTAGTGAAGCTGTTGGAGGGCTTATCAATATAATTACAAAAAAGCCAACGAATGCTCCTGCCATTGCAGTAGATGTAATGGCCACAAGTTGGCAGGAAATGAGTGTAGATCTCGGGTTTAAAATAAACGCTGGTAAAAAAATAACCGGACTTACCGGGGTTAATTATTTTAAATATGGCAATATTATTGACAACAATAACGACCAGTTTACCGATGTTACCCTACAGGAAAGAATCTCCGTTTTTCAGAAATGGAACTTTGCGAGGCGTAACAACCGCCAGGCTGGTATAGCAGCCAGATATTTTAATGAATACCGCTGGGGCGGTGATGTCAGATACACAAAAGCATTTAGAGGTGGCGATAGTTTGTATGGTGAAAGCATTTATACCAAACGATGGGAACTGATGGGCAATTACCAATTACCAGTAAAGGAAAAATTACTAGCTACCTTTTCCTTTAACCAGCATGACCAGGATAGCCGCTACGGCACCACCTCTTATATTGCAAAACAACAGATAGCGTTTGCACAACTTACCTGGGATAAATCCTTTGCAAAACACGACTTGCTGGCGGGTGTAGCATTGAGGTACACCTATTATGATGACAACACTACAGCCACTGCAACCCCTGATACCATCAATCAACAAAACATGGCGGATAAAATCTGGTTGCCGGGTATTTTTTTACAGGATGAGATTTCACTGGCGGCAAGTCATAAATTATTATTGGGTTTCCGGTACGATCGCAACAATGTACATGGGAATATCTATACGCCACGCATTGCCTACAAGTGGAGCATCAACGACAACAATATCATCCGGATCAATGCTGGCACTGGCTTTAGAGTGGTGAACCTTTTTACAGAAGATCATGCAGCGCTCACAGGCGCCCGGTATGTGGAAGTAAAAAGTGAATTGAAACCGGAAAAAAGTTACAACATAAACCTGAACTACATTAAAAAATTACAAAGCAGCAATGCAATTTATGGATTGGAGTTAACCGGCTGGTACACCTATTTCAACAACCGGATTATCGCAGATTACGACACCGATCCTAACAAAATCATTTACGATAACTTAGATGGATTTGCAGAAAGCAAAGGTTTAAGCGCCAACATCGACATTGCATTTACGAATGGTTTGAAATTGTTAGCCGGCGCCACTGTAATGAATGTTGCAACGGTTGAGAATGGAGAAAGAGCACCACAGATATTGACCGAAAAATTCTCAGCTACCTGGGCAATTTCGTATAAAATTAAAAAGCTATACCTGAGCATAGATTATACTGGTAATCTGTATGGCCCCATGCGCCTGCCATTGCTGGGTCAGTTGGATCCGAGGCAGGCCTATTCGCCAACCTGGAGCATTCAGAATATTCAATTTACTTATAACCGCTGGAAGAAAATAGAATGCTATGGCGGTATTAAAAACCTATTGAACTGGACGCCCAATAAAGGCAATCCATTCATCATTGCCAGAAGCAATGATCCGTTTGA
>JBGSMI010000192.1:0-3438 GCA_041740215.1 Ferruginibacter sp. | reverse complement strand
GAGTAAAATATTTTCGTACTATCATTCTGGCTCATTAAATAAGCCTCATCATGTAATCCCTTTATTCACATACCGAAAAGTGAATTAAATTTTCAAATTCCCAAATTCTCAAATTTGCACTAATGCGCCTCCAACCAATTTTCTCCCACCCCAATTTCTGCATCGGTTGGTACTTCGTTGGGCAACGCCAGTGCCGTTTGCATACAATTTAAAATAACCGGTTTTATCATTTCCACCTCATCCCGGTGTGCATCAAACACCAATTCATCATGCACCTGCAACAACATTTTCGACTTAAATCCCCGCTGTTTAAATTCATAGTGAATCTTTATCATTGCCAGTTTAATCATGTCAGCGGCGGTGCCTTGAATAGGCGAGTTAATGGCAGTCCTTTTTGCAAAACCTTGTACAATCTGGTTGGCTGAATTAATATCTCTCAGCCACCGCTTACGTCCCATCAATGTTTCAACATAGCCTGTTTCCTTTGCAAAGTTGAAGGTGTCATCCATGTACTTTTGAATATTGGGAAATTGTTTTTTATAGTTGTCAATAATCTCCTTTGCTTCTTTATTTGATATACCCAAGTTTTGCGAAAGGCCAAAGGCTCCCTGTCCATAAATGATTCCGAAGTTCACGCTTTTGGCCCTGTAACGCATTTCCTTTGTTACCGCCGATTCTTCTACATTAAATACTTTTGCCGCTGTTGCGGTATGAATATCCTTGCCGGTTTTGAATGCTTCGCACATGTTTTCGTCACCGCTTATGGCGGCTACAATGCGCAATTCAATTTGGGAATAATCTGCTGAAATCAACACATGGTTTTCATCCCTTGGTATAAAGGCCTTGCGTATCTCCCGTCCTCTTTCGGTACGAACCGGGATGTTTTGCAGGTTGGGATTGGTGCTGCTAAGCCTTCCCGTTACGGCTACCGCCTGGGCATAACTGGTGTGTACCCTGCCTGTTTTTTTATTGATCAGTCCGGGCAATGCATCAATGTAGGTATTCTTTAGTTTTGTCAATTCTCTAAAGGCGAGAATGTCATCACAAATCTTATTTTGTACCGCCAGTTTTGCCAGCACATCTTCACCCGTCGCATACTGACCTGTTTTTGTTTTTTTCGCTTTGGGGTCCAGCTTTAGTTTTTCAAACAACACCTCGCCCAATTGTTTGGGGCTTGCCAGGTTAAACCGAACGCCGGCCTGTTCATACACACTTTCTTCACTTATTTTTGCCTCTACTTCCAGTTGCTTGCTATACTCATTTAAAAAGGATTCATCAACCCGGATGCCTTCAAACTCCATATCCGTCAACACTTTCACCAATGGATTTTCAACTTCATAAAAAACCTTATCGACAGACTTTGTTTTTAACTGCGGGAAGAAAACATTTTTTAACTGCAATGTAATGTCGGCATCCTCAGCGGCATATTCCTTTATCTTCTCCAACTCTACATCTCTCATTGTTCCCTGGCCCTTTCCTTTTTTTCCAATCAACTCCGTAATAGATACCGGCATATATCCGAGGTACTTCGCACTTAGCGCATCCATGTTTCTCTTACCTTCCGGCTCCAATACATAGTGCGCCAACATGGTATCAAAAATATTTCCTTTTAATTCAAAGCCTACCCATTTTAGCATCAGCATATCGTACTTGATATTTTGACCAATCCATGTTTTAGTGGCATCGTTGAAAAGGGGTTCAAAAGTTTTTAACAACTGTATACATTCTTCCCGATCAGCCGGACAAGGAACATAATATCCTTCACCAGCCGTAATTGAAAAACTTAAACCAACCAACTCTGCATTGTTTGCATCCAAACCGGTTGTTTCTGTGTCAAAACAAATTTCGCTTTCAGCAGACAATTTTTTTACCAATGCTGCAATCTCTTCGCTTGAATTTACCAAACTATAATTGTGTGGTGTGTTGTTGATATTTTTATCTGCCACCAGGTCATTTCCGACACCAATTTCTGAATCAGTAAAATTTGATTCTTTCACCGGAGGTTGTTCAACGGCATTTCCAAATAAATCCAATTGGCCGGTTGTTGCCATCGGTTTGGCTGCTGCCGAATCGTCACTACCATTACCCGTTTCCAACACAATTTCTTCTCCTAAAATTCTTTTACTGAGCGCCTTAAATTCCAGTTCTATAAACACTTCTTTCAATGCCTCCCGGTTCATTTCCTTGATCCTGAAATTTTCTTCGTGAAATTCTGTGGGTACATTGATGATAATGGTTGCCAGTTTTTTACTCAGGATTGCCATTTCTTTACCGGCCCTTATTTTTTCACCCACCGATCCTTTGATATTATTTGCATTGGCAAGGATGTTTTCAAGCGTATCATATTCCTGTAATAATTTTGCAGCCGTCTTTTCGCCAATCCCTTTTATTCCGGGGATATTGTCTACTGCATCTCCCATCAACCCCAGAATATCAATTACCTGGCTTACATTTTTGATACCCCATTTTTCACAAACTTCTGTTGGGCCAAGTATTTCAATGCTACCGCCCTGGTAAGGTGGTTTGTATATTTTAATGTTTTCTGAAACCAATTGTCCGTAATCCTTATCCGGCGTAACCATAAAAACTTCGTAGCCCTCTTTTTCCGCCTGCTTTGCCAATGCACCAATCACATCATCTGCTTCGTATCCATCAATGGCAACCACGGGAATATTAAGTGCTTCGATGATTCGCTTGATATCCGGAACCGCAGAAAGAATATCTTCCGGCGTCTCCTGGCGGTTGGCTTTATAATCAGCAAAATCTGTATGCCGTTCAGTAAGGGCATGGGTATCAAAACAAACCGCCATATGGGTTGGCTTTTGATTATTGATCAGATCTATTAATGTATTCGTAAACCCAAATTGGGCATTGGTGTTTCTACCCTTACTGGTAATGCGTGGATTGCGGATGAGTGCATAATAGGCCCTGAAAACAAGGGCAAATGCGTCGAGGAGAAATAACTTTTTTTGCATGCGGTAAAAGTAAGTCTTTAATGTAAAATGTAAAAATGCTTTGGCTTCATCTACAGGCAATGAAAAAGCCATTCCAACTAAATGAAATGGCTATAAATCTTTGTGATTTTGGTTGCAGTTAATTTAAAACCTCGTATCAATCCACAATGGTAGCATTTCCCGCCAGGTTGGCCAATCGTGTTTCCACTCGGCACCCCATACGCTTAATTCATAATTAATTCCTTTATTGTACAAAACCCCTGCAAAGCCTTTGCCCGCTTCAGGATCTTCATAATCGCCGGAGCCGGTTAAAATATGGATGTGTTTACTTCGTCGTATTTGCTCCAGTATTCCATGGTCGGTAAGGTTTTGCATGTAGTGCATGGGAGAGTTGTAGTAAACCTGTTCGTCAAAAAAGCCCTTGGTGTACTCGGTTAAATCATACACTCCGCTCATAGCAATTACGCCGTTGATTAAGTCGGGG
>JBGSMI010000184.1:0-14965 GCA_041740215.1 Ferruginibacter sp. | reverse complement strand
AACTGCCCCTTCCATGAAGATAAAACCCCCAGCCTGCAGGTTTATTACAAAACACATACAGCGTATTGTTTTAGCAGCAATTGCAAAACACATGGCAAGAGCATGGACATTATAGATTTTGTGATGCACAAAGAAAATGCGGACAAGCACAATGCTTTATTGAAGCGTACCGAAATCATCAATGGCCCCTTAAATCCCCAGAATAGAGACTTTGCTCACTATTGACCAAAGCGGAGTTCTAACACTTAGCATTTCAAGGGAGTTTTTTTTGGTAAAACATGTTCACCTACTTTAAGAACGCAGTACACAACAGCAAGCCAGCCCAGGAATATTTGAAGCGCCAGGGTTTGCTCTCCGCCTTTGGGGGAGCCGAAGGGGGCCTGGAGATAGGATATAATACAGCACTGTTCCACCACGGACAACGCAGAGACGAAGCATTAATAAACAATTGCGTTGCAGTTGGCTTATTAGCCCCATGTGGCGTAAACACCGAAAGCCAGATGAACAGCCTACAAAGCTTTTGGCAAAGAATGTATATGTTTTGAATTACGAAATCAAAGGAACCAGGTAACAGGTTTATATTTTAGAAGCACCACAGAGCCGCAGGACAATAGCTATCAGGCGCTGGAATAAAGTTTAGTTTTGTGAGTTAGGCTCCAGTGCCTGGCGTTTACTAAAGCTGAAATGATAAAAGAAAGATAGCCAGCAATGCGTAAGAATATTGCAGTTGCTTTTTTTGTATTGCAGGTAACAAAAATTAGCAGCTCCGTTGTGATAAAAATCAATCCACAATTGTATTAGCCCCTGTTTGAACAGGAAAGCACCAATAAGTTCTAAGACCACAATTTTATTTTATGCTGAAAAAAAAGCTGTTTTGCCCATGGCTGAAACAAAAATTCTTTGTTGCAAAGCGGGTGCAAGTCGTTTTATAAAAACAGGGAAAACGCTTGCAGGCGAATGCCATTATGGAAATGGATTTATTCGTCAACCTCAACAAACTAAGTTAACATCACCCATGTTTTTTCAGTTCAGATAATCTATACTAATTTCGGGCATGAATAAAATAGTATTGATAACCGGCGCCACCTCTGGAATTGGAGAAGCCTGTGCCCATAAATTTGCTGCAGCCGGCAATCACCTGATTATTACGGGCCGGAGAGCTGATCGTTTACACAAATTGCAAAATGTATTAGAGAGCAAATTTTCAGTAAAAGTACTGGCATTGGTTTTTGATGTTCAGGACAGAAATGCTGTAACGGAAAGTTTAGGAACACTCCCTGCTGAATGGCAAAACATTGATATTTTAATAAATAACGCAGGACTTGCGATAGGTAGAGATTTATTTGAGGAGGCTGATTTAGATGATTGGGAAACCATGCTGAACACCAATGTGCATGGCCTTATTTATGTAACCAAGGCTATTTTACCATTTATGATTGCTCAAAAAAAAGGGCATATCATCAACATGGGATCCATTGCCGGAAAGGAAGTGTACGAAAAAGGCAACGTTTATTGTGCCAGTAAATTTGCGGTGGATGCACTCAGCAAATCGATGCGGATTGATTTATTAAAACACAATATCAAAGTTACCGGCATTCACCCTGGTGCCGTAGAAACAGAGTTTGCTCTTGTTCGTTTTAAGGGAGACGAAAGCAAAGCGGATGCTACTTATGACGGCATTGTGCCGCTTAATCCATCTGACATCGCAGATACCATTTTCTATTGTACACAATTACCTGCGCATGTTTGTATCAACGATATCGTAATTACCTGTACACAACAAGCCAGCGCCTATTATTTTAACAAAACACAATAAAGATTCAATTTCACTGTTTTATTGGTACAAAATATCCTTGTCTTAATTGAGCGAAATTTGTTGGCATGGAATTAGCAATTCTATCGAAAAATTTCTACAAAGATGGGTGCAGGATATTTCTAAAAAACCTTTGATTTAATATCCAGTTCCTAATCTTACAACACATGAAAAACTTATTTTACATCATTTTGACCGGAGCTGTCTTTTTCACAGGCTTGCAATCAAAATCACAGGGCGCTAACCGCCAGCCAAATTGTGATGATGCCGCTATCATTCATCAGGCAGACAGCATTAAACTTGAACTTTCCAAACTAGGTTTTATTGTAGTAAAAGAAGCTTCCATGACCATGGAGAGTGAATTTGAAATACCAGTAATTGTTCCACTAACCCAAGGCAGTTGGTACCAGTTTGTATTTATAGGCGATATCACTTCCAGATTATATGAGGTAAGAATGTTTGATTGGGATGAAAAACAAGTTGCCTACCAGCGGAAACAATGGGGAGATGTAGATGGCAATGTGATCAGTTATTCTTACATACCTAAATTTTCGGAATACCATATGATGAAGCCCGTTCAGGTGAATAAGAAAAAGAAAAAATTATGTGGTTATGTGATGTTGCTTAAAAAAGTGAAACAATAAAATTATTTCAAGCAATTGATCAAAACGCTCCGGAAATCGGGGCGTTTTTGCATTCAAGTAGTTTTAACAAGGCGTTACCACCTTATTTTATGATGGAATAGGGTTACTAGTTTTTCAAGTAGGTACCGGCTTTGTTAATAGGCATATTTCCATCTTCTATTAGCTTTGGTTAGGTTGAAGAAATTTTCACCAGTAGAAGATTGTGTTTATTTAAATAATATTGACCAGCAGGTGGAAAATCAATTGACCGTTTTCCAAAAGCTCAATATGATTCAAGATGGAAGGTTGCTTTTCGGATGATCACAGTTGGCTATTTGTTGATTGTATGGCGCTAATAAACAATTGTCATGTCACACACTAAGTGGCGTATTAATTTTCGAGTTCTCCCGGTAAGTCACCCCCAAAGGGCAATGTCATTTAGTTAAGACTGAAGAGCTGCCCCTATAGGCCATTTGTGGGTAGCACAAGTATCTGTCATTTTAAATTTTCGTTCCGTTAGGAACGTTATGTGCATTGAGTTTGATGAAATATAGCATCCCTCGGGAAAGCCTGTTCAATTGGTCTGATTTTTCTACCCATTTATTCAGATGGAATAAATAATGTCTAACTAAATGACATTGCCTCAAGGGCTCTCTCACCGGAAGAATTAGCAACTTACAAGTAAAAGTTGACCCGTCACCAGTAGAAATACTTTTCTCTATTCCATTACATTTCTTTCCCGAACAATCTTTTCCAGATATTGCACAACAAAAAAAATCCCCACCAGAAATAGTGAGGAATTCTAACTTTTTATTGAAGGTGCTATTGCGCCAGTGATATCCTAACCTGCACACCTGCCCTTGTATTGGTGATGGGGGCACTGGAAGAAATATAAGGGTTTACCCGGCGCTGGTCAAAGAAGAGTTTCAGGTTTACCCGGCTGTTTACAAAATAGTCGATAGTGGGTGAAATGGTAATTTCTTTACTACCGCCCGTTGGTAACGTTGAATTCTGATCTAGGCGGTTATTGACTGTTACGTTATCCCGTATCTTAAAGTCGAGACGGAAATTAATTTCGTTATCTAATTTACTATCCCCATCCTTACTTAAAAATTTGGGCAACTTCAATCCCCCTAATAATTTCATTCCGCGTTTTCGGTAACCAGCACCAATCGAAAACTCGGTACTCCTCGTTTCGCTCAATTGAAAATCTACCAAACTTAAACTTAGCATCCGTTGCTTGGCATAGTCAATCTTAAACTGAAACTGGTTAGTAAACATCATATCTACTCCAACTATGGGTGCAAACTGTTCCTGTATAGTAATGTTTGGGAGCAGAAAATAAGGGATATAATTATTGGAAATGGTATCATAAAAAGAAGGATAACCATAACCGGATTCATCGCGGTACAGCAAAGCTGAAGTGAATCCGTTCATGCTCAAACTTCCATTGTAGCCATGCGAAATGGTGAAATTGGTAAAAATCTTATCAAGACCCTTAATCCTGCTCAGACCATTGTAATCCAGTTTCCAGTTGGGTCTTGGTATGATGCTTTTGAATGGATTTGATTTGATATTTGGATTGCTCTGTTTAATCAATCCTACGCTGTTTGGATCCTGTCCGGTGTAAGCAGCAATAAACGCCGGAATCAAAACATCGTTGGCATATTTATTATAACCATACGCATACCCATCTGCTTCCAATGGCCTACCGTCATTGTATTTATTTAGTGCCCCCAACCTTTGAGAAATAATTTTTCGGTTATCCTGAAATTGTAAGAAAGTAGCAGAGATCTGGTTGGGGTTAAACTTTCCAAAAAGCGTTTTATACGAAATATAGCTTACATCAAATCCACCGCCGGCATAGGGACTAAGGTGAGCAAAATTATTGCCCGTTCCAGTTGTGTCTTTAAATAATTCAGAATACGTCTTATTGAATGTTTTATTTACATTGATCGCAATGGTCAAATCTCTTACCGGTTCCAACTGTGCAGTTAAGGTTAAGCGCTGGTCGAAGTTTTGTTGCAGAATACTGTTGAATAAAGTATCCGGACTGATCAACCCTTTTCGGGCGGCATTGTTCAGCCAGTTATTATCGGGTTGCCGTCCTAAAATAAAGTCCATACCGGGTTGCATACTCCTAAAATTCTGACCAACAAATTTTGTACTATCCAGGTAGCCCGGCAAACGGGTATTCGCATTTTCAGACAAGGAAATATTTACCTGCTTTACACTGGTAATTAGTTTTCCAAATATCCTTCCCAGCGTACCCACATCTGGCAAATAATTAGGATCCTTTATCCGGATTGTTTTCATCCTTCTAAATTTCTTGGTGGTAATACCATCTTTGATGGTAGTTTTAAAAACAGAATCTTTTCTGATCTCTTTGTTTTTTGTTTGGCCACTTCTTGGCTGTTCAATTGCACGGAAGAATTTAAATTTATTGTACAACTTGGTAAAGTCGAGTTGTGCAGTTACTTCCTGGCTTTGTCCGTTTTCAAGAATGTTTCCTAACTCAACTGCCAGCCTTGAGGCACCAATCCAGCGATACGTTGCCTGGTATTTAAAATTGATGGTAGTCCAATCAACCAGTGGAAATTTTGCCGTTGGCAAAGTATAAGAAAAATTGGCTGACTGGTTGTATAAAGTGTTTCTTCCACCGCTCAAAAGGTTTGACCACAAACTGTCTTTTTTAGGTTTGGTATCAATTCGCCCGGCAGGTTCATCCACCCTGGAATTATTGGTCGCTGTAAAATCAACATTTATGGATCGGGTAAGTGCCCATCGGAAAATATAATCCCGCTGGAAGGTTAAATATTTATCGTAGGTTTCCGGAATCTGATATTTATCTAATCCAACACTTCGCGGCAGGATGGCTCCAAACTGGCGGTGAATATCGGCCCTGAAACTTAACTGGGACGGCACTGGATTAATATTAAAATCCTTTACCAGATCGAACCAATGCTTTTTTCGTTTTGTAAAAAACTTAAGCTTCTTAAATGGCTCAATATATTTTGGTTGCGGCGCAAAATTGTAACCGAGTCCGCCCCTGTGTCGGGTAATTTCGTTGTTTTCTATCAATGGATTGTGCGCAACCACATTGATATAAGAATAGCTTACATCCAAATTGGAAATATCATAAATCTTAGGTTTTTTATCGCTCGTTCTATTTTTTCTAACATTAGTAAAATTCAATGTTTTGGTACTGGTAAAATCGACTGCTGCATTGTTGATCGAATCTTTTTTATCAGCCGGAGACACGCCCAGTTTATCTTTCAACCGGATGTCCAGATCATACGGATCAAATTCGGGCTTGCTGATGGTTTGTGAATAACTGGCAAACATTGGGATAGAAATGGCGGCTTTTTTTGGAAGCAACTTACCTAACTCCAGGTTGGCCGCTACATCAAATTGGGTAAAGTCATCCCTGTACCGCTCATTCACCCTTTGCTCCAGTGTTCCAAAACCAGTGGTATGTTTGGTGACCGACCCGGTGATGGTTCCAAGGTCGGCAAGGTTCATATCAATTCTTGCCATTGCTGCCCAACCGCCTTTTTCGTTGATAGATGTAAGTCGCAACTCATTCACCCATACCTCGCCACAGGCACTGCTGTTATCGGCATTTTCCACACCAATCAAGATACCTCTTATTTCTCCGAGGTTAGGATCGCCTAAGATGGAATAGATTTGTCCATTGCCTTGTGCCCTTCTGAAAATAGTGGTGGGTATACCGCTAAGGTTACGTTCCTGTTTTAACTTAGGTAGCACAGTAAGATCAACGTTTAAACTATTGATGGCCCGCCAAAGGGTATCATTATATTCATCGCTATTGGCACTTAAACTGCTACCTGCCGATAATGGCGTTAGATAAAGTGGTATCCTGATTTCGTAATAATTGCTTACAAAATCAGTCCCAATCCTGATCACGGCATTTAAATCACGATCCTTAATACTGTTGGGCGTCTTTACATTATTTTCTGCATGGATAAACATCGATAAATTACCATACTGCCTGATATCCCTATTTGCAAATGTTTGCTGTACACCTCTTGCATCGCCTTTTCCTAAACCGCAAAACTGCAGCGACATACTCTGTTCATTTTGCAAAAGATTTACACCATTGTTGCTTTGTACCTGCTGGCGCTGGATCTCTCTTGGCGTGCGGTAAGGCAATGGTGTACGCTTATCATTCTCTTCGATATTTACGCCATTGATATTAAATTCAGCGGAAGAAGTTACCGGGGAATAAATGCCGGACGAATCAATCTTATTTGGAAAACGGCGCCAGATATTCCTGGTCAGTTCCAGTTTACCAAAACGCATCACCACTTCATCCTCAAAATCGGTGAGGAACATGCGCATAAAACGAATGGACTTAAAATCTGGTATTTTTCCAATTTTATTATTGAATGCACCAATAGGAATTCTGAACTGGTACCATGTTTCCGGACGGGTAGTTCCGTCTGGCAGGCCGGTAATGTTAACTGTCTTTTTATCAACTATATAATTTACACCAATCTGCATTGTTGGGTCGTTCACTGGTTTAACATCAACAATGTATTGGAAGTATTCCTCCGATTCATTCATGGTGTTATCCCGGTTAAGGTCTTCCGCATCAGGATATAAGGTGGCTGCCGAAGAAAAGATCGATCCATCATTTACTTTTGAATTGCCTTCGGGATTATTGAAATTTTTATAGCGTTTTAAAATGCCATCGTTTGGTGTAAAAACTGCATCCCGATAATTTGAAAAATCATCAGAAGAAGGATCCTGCGCCGCTAACTGGTAAGCGCCGGCATTTACAGCCCCCTGCAATTGGGTAAGATAAGGAGCTCTTTTTACTCTTTCGGAATCGTTGTTGTTACCATCAAAACCCAGATCCTGAAAAACACGATCTGCCGCATCATTGCTAAATGCATTGGTTACCTGAATTGGATTCAGCGGCACCCTACCCCATGTGGAGGTATTGTCTACCTGCGATGGAGCAGTTGGAGTTGGTAATCCATTTTCGTAAAACCTTCTGCCATCTTTTAAAATATCTTCAGAAATATTCCCCAGGTTGAAATACAGTTTACCACCGGTAGATTTGTCGGCATTTGGCCTGGTGGTGGTATTGATAAACGGATCCTGCATCCAGAACTCAATGAACTCAATATTGGCGGTTTCAAAATCGGTCTGGTCGATGTTGCGCATCAGTCCACCCCATTTCTGTTTTGGATTTCTTAAACGGTTGCTGTTGTCGATGTTGGCTGAGGATGACTCATAATTATAAGGACCCTTTTCACTTGGATAATAAGCAAGGTCAAAAGTGATGAGCTGGTTTTGGCCAAAATCTGTAGTACGTTGTGGAAATATTTCACTTTGCTTTACCAAACGGGTTCTTGGATCGCTCAACTCGGCCCTGTTTTCACTTAAAGGATTGTTTACTCCTTTAAAGCCCTGAAGGGCCGGCTCTATTTGATACCAGGCTAATTTTGCCCGCTTTTTGCCATAATCAATATCATTGTTTAGTGTAGCTTCCGGAAAAAGAATGTTGCCGGCACGATCGGTTGCATTTTGAGGAGCGGAGGCCATTGCCCAGCTAATGGCCGGAAAACGAAGATCAATACCCGATTTACTGCCTTCAAAATCATCAATGTAAACTGTACCGGCCGATCCCCTTCCAATTTGTGGCGCATGACCTGGCTGCAAAAAGGCTCCTTCTGCATAAGCATTTATGGTAGATGGAGCTGTAGTAGAATAAAATGGCAGCTTATCTAGTATTTTCGAAAGACGAGGCATTTCTTTCCTGTAATTTACATCCAGGCCATACATCGTATTGCGGATGGGATCTTCTCCGATATTATTTTTGGTAAAGAACGGCCGTTCACCCAAACGCACCATGGTAGCACCTATTGCCAGTTGCTCCTTCAAAGTATTTTTGGCAAGATAATCAAGGCGAAGCCCTAAATAATTGCGCTGCTGCATACCGAAGGCGGCATTGTTTTCAAAATTAACCTGTACCGGTAAGCCCGCATTCAAGATGGCCTGGTTGGTAACTTTAATGGTGCCCAAATCATAATTGATATCGTAATCAGCGCCCTCAATCAGGATTTGTCCACCAGCGGTAACGCTTACACTTCCCCTTGGAATATTGTAGCCTATGCTGATATCCGATGAGCCGGAAGTACGTGCAGATCCTTTTAATACGTATCGGTTAAGATTGGGATATTGCTGCGCTACGGCTTTAATGGAATCGTACAAAGCATAATACAAAGTATCTTTTGCTCCGGGTGGCGGATTGTTGTACACTTGTGCAGCGAGATCCCGGCCAAAAGGTTCTAAAACGGGGAACACTATCCTACTATAGGGCGAAATGACGGTAAACCCTTCCACATAATCAAACACCCCATCCGGCTGCGGATCAAGCTGGTTATTTAGCCGGTCTAAATTAACGAGTGAAATAATGGGTACGCCCTGGTTTTTGTCGCCAAAGGGTACATATCTTTTCCAACCCAAACTTGGTTCCTGGTACAAAACATTCAGTTTAAAATCAGTTGGCGTTAATGTACCATAACCAACAGAGTACACATTTTTCATCATCAGATTCCAGATGGGCAATGCGGTGCGCTGTGAGGTTGCTTTTAATAATTTGAGGAACAATACTTTTTGAGTAGCAGACACACTATCGGGGGGAAGGTCCTGTGAAAACTCACCCACTGTAAAAATTTTTCCGTTGTAAGAATATTGATAAGCTACGCCCAATACCTCATCCGGTTGCAGGGGCTGGCCTAAAGAAATATAACCGGCTTGCCGGTTAAAAATGTATTGTGTGGAATCGAGTTTACGGGCAAATATTTTTTCAAAATCCTGAACAGGCGATAAACCAAGGGCTTGCAAATTACTTACCACCAAAGCCGGATTTCTATTGCCCGAATTTCCGATGATTCTGGGATACAAATCGTTGGTGTAATTATCAGGCAAATTACCCGATGCGATGATAGATGGCAGGAAAGGATTTCTTTCACCCAAATCCATCAAGCCAACAATATCCCTTGTATTGGTCGTACTTCCATTGCGGTTGGTAACCCATACATCCAACCGTAGTATTTGAACAGGTGTAGTTACGGCAGGTAATTTAGACAATACCTTATTGTAGTTTTCCCTGAAATATTGCCCCAGTAAAAAGTGACGGTTTTCTTCATATTCATCCGCCTTCAAATCAATTATCTGTGCTGCTGCCCCACCCTGCAGATTTACCGTTTGCCGCTGCGATTTTTGGTTGGCCAATACGGTAGTCACATTAAGCTTGCCAAATTGCAGTTGCGTTTTTAAACCAAACAATTGCTGGGCGCCGGGTATAAATGTACTGCGGGATGCAAACTGCACTGCCCCTGCCTCAATCCTTTTAATAATCTCATCATCTACACCGCTATAGTCCAGTTTCAGTTGGTTGTCTTGTCCAAAATTGGCCAGTGTATTGTAGTTGATTGGGAATTTTAATTTGTCTCCGATATTAGCATTTACATTTACCTGTGCATTCATATCAAAATCAAAACCACCGTTTCTTCTGGCCCTCTCCGGCAAGGTTGGATTTTTTATGTTTTGTCCCTGATAGCCTGCGGTAATATCAACATTTCCTTGTGGACTGATATCGATTTTTCCATTTCCGAAAAGACGGTTAAAAAGATTGTCATATAGTGATAGCCTGGGCTTGGTCAGTTTACGATTAAGCAGGTTCATCGTATTGGCCCGCTTTTTAAAATAATCATTTTCGGCCTGCCTGCCCCGCAATGACCAATATTCATCAAAAGTATATGTAGTTGGTGTGCGGTAAAATTTATCCCCTATTTTTTCATAAACGGTATACAGGCGGGTTCTGAAATCGTAAGCCACCGAATCAGAGATATTGGGGGGCGTTTTAAAATCGAAGGTACTTTTTTTATTGTCGCTTATAATATCACCTCTTCGCTCATGTATGGGATAAGGTAAAGTATCAGGCGTATTGCTGTTATTTAAAAATGAAGGCAGGCTATTTCCAGCATTTTTAGCACTAAGCAGCAATGAAATAGTTGATAAGAATACTATACACAACAACTTAAAGCCAATTAATCTTGGTATTAAATTTTTTTTGCTAACCATCCGGTAATCAGTTAATGTAGAATTCTCTCAAATATCAAATGGCTTTAAGTGCTTTTTTAATTAAATCTTCAAGATTGTTTGAATCGGCTTCAGTTGCTGCTATTTTTTTAACGGCAGCTTCTGCCTGTGGTTTTGAAATACCAAGTGCCACCAAGGCATTTAACGCATCTTGCTGTATCCTATTGCCTGCATTTACCTGAATTGGTGCAATACTATCAATTTTATGAATCTTATCTCTTAATTCCAATACAAGTCGCTCGGCTGTTTTTTTCCCTATGCCTTTAATACGCTCAAGCGATTTTATATTTCCGTGCTGGATGGCTGTACTTAATTCATCCGGCTTTAAGTGCGACAGCATCATTCTGGCAGTATTGGCACCAATACCCGAAACGCTGATCAACTGAATAAACATATCCTTTTCGCCCTTATCAAAAAAGCCAAATAAAGTATGGCCATCTTCCTTAACCTGAAGATAGGTAAATAATTTACCGGATTCGCTGCTTTGTATGTGAGAATAAGTATTGAGACTGATGTTTACCTCGAAGCCAATACCATTTATATCTACATAAACCTGCGCCGGATTCTTCATGGTAAATTTGCCTTCCAGATATGCGTACATAGTGCGATTAAATGAGCTGCGAAAATAAGGATAAATGACGAGGGAAAGTTAAAATTGGCGGCACGCATGACTGGCGCAGGGATTGATGAACTTTTAATACGTTATTTTAACCAACCACGCCATTACCAAAACAGGGCATCCTGAATGAATGGCACTATCCACCGATAGGTTCTGGAAAGGCCGTGTTAACTTTAAATTGGCGTAATATTAATTTTATTATACGAATTATAAAACCCGCCAGGATACCATCGCCAATTCTTAACTCGTGTATTTACTGCCTAAAATTCGTGCTGACACATTGAGTAACCTTAGGCTCAACAGAACACTGGTGTTAGATCAGGTAGGAATACTGAATATTGCACGATTGACCATTGACAAATCGAACCGTCATTCCATTCTAAACGTAGCAATTTGTGCAAAATTCAACCTGACACTTTTTAATGTACTTTTGCGGCCTAACGGAAAATTAAGTAAAATTCCAAAAACATAAACCTATTAACCAATATGCAAAAAATTAAAGCAGCCATCACCGCCGTAGGAGGATATGTACCAGAATACAAGCTTACCAATGCCATTTTAGAAACCATGATTGACACCAACGATGAGTGGATAAAAACCAGGACAGGTGTAGAAGAAAGAAGAATTTTGAAGGGTGATGGCCTTGCTACTTCAGATATGATTGTACCAGCCGTTATAGAGTTGTGTAAAAAACGAGGCATCGACCCATTGGAAATAGATTGTATGATTGTGGGTACTGTTACGCCGGATATGATTTTTCCTGCTACAGCCAATATTGTTTGTAGTAAAATAGGGGCTACAAATGCCTGGGGCTTTGATTTAAGTGCTGCCTGCTCCGGATTTTTATTTGCCCTAACTACCGGTGCTGCTTTTATAGAAAGTGGACGTTATAAGAAAGTAGTCATTGTTGGTGCCGACAAAATGAGCGCCATCGTAGACTATACCGACCGTACAACATGTATCCTTTTTGGAGATGGTGCCGGTGCTGTTTTACTGGAACCTTCAGAAGATGGCAATGGCATAATGGATAGTTTGTTAAAAAGCGATGGCGGTGGCCGGGATTACTTACACATGAAAGCCGGCGGTTCATTGAAACCTGCCAGCGTTGAAACCGTTTTGGCGAAAGAACATTATATCTACCAGGCCGGACCACAAGTATTTAAGGCGGCCGTAAAAGGTATGGCTGATGCGGCTTTCGATTTACTGGAACGCAACCAGTTAACAGGCGATGATATTGCGTGGCTGGTTCCGCACCAGGCAAATAAAAGGATCATTGATGCCACTGCAAACCGAATGGGCCTATCGCATGATAAAGTAATGCTGAATATCCAGCGCTTTGGTAACACCACCGCAGCAACCATTCCATTGTGTTTGTGGGAGTGGGAAAAGCAATTGAACAAAGGCGATAAAATTGTATTAGCTGCTTTTGGTGGTGGATTTACGTGGGGAGCTACATTGGTGCAGTGGGGTTATGATACCCCCTAGCCCAAGCCTCCTGATTCCAAAAGGGAAAAAGAAAAAGCCCCCTAACCCCCGAAGGGGGAAAAAGGCAAAGCCCCCTAACCCCCAAAGGGGAACAAGGCAAAGCCCCCTAGCCCCCGAAGGGGAAACAAGGCAAAGCCCCCTAACCCCCGAAGGGGGAACAAGGCAAAGCCCCCTAGCCCCCGAAGGGAGAAAAAGGCAAAGCCCCCTAGCCCCCGAAGGGGGAAAAAGGCAAAGCCCCCTAGCCCCCGAAGGGGGAAAAAGGCAAGTTTATTAAAAAGAGAGGATCTTTTAAATATTTGAAGAGCAGTTATCTTAATTTTTAGCAGATCAGTTTTGATTGGCAGTAATTAGGATAGCTGCTATTTTATTTTCTGCCCGGGCGGTTGAGCGTTGATGAGCTTCGGTGGCGTCGCACACTTGTACACATTTACATTAATGAACATGCCTACCAAACGCATTAGAAAGACGATAAAAACAACAATGGAAATATAATAAAGTACGACGTAAAAAATACCTACCGCTCCATTATACAAACAGCTTCTAAAAGCGTTAGACTCTTGCCTTGTTCCCCCTTCAGGGGGTTAGGGGGCTTAGCTAGGGGGCTAATCTTTTAGTTCCCGCATACAACTCATACTCAAATAAACGACAATCAATTTTGCTGGTGTAAAACTCAATTCGGCGCTTTGGTTTAAGACCAATCTTTTTACCCAGTTCTAAATTACCGGTAAAGATATAACCGGTGTAGCCTTTGCATTGCTTCTTCATAAAATCACCGATTCTTTTATAGGTAATTTCAAGGTCAGCTTCCACACCGAGGCGATCGCCGTATTCTGGGTTGAAATAAATAACACCTGCCTGTTCTTCCGGAATGAGCGTGGTTTCAAAATCGCCGGTGGCAAACTCAATCAATTCGGCCACACCTGCAGCACCTGCATTTATTTTAGAAATATTGATGGCATCGCCGCTGATATCGGTTGCAATAATTTGTAAGCCCGGAACTTCTTTAATGATGGCATCAAGCCGCTGCCGTTGTTTGGTGTACATGGCTTCTTCAAAACCAACGAGGTGCATGAAGGCGTAGTTAGTCCGGTACAAGCCAGGTCTGCGATTGGTGGCTAACATAGCAGCTTCAATAGCAATGGTAGAGGAACCACACATCGGATTGATAAAGGCTGACGTACGATCCCATTTGGTGGCCAGTAAAGTGGCTGCTGCCAATGCTTCGAGCATTGGTGCTTTACCGGGTATTTTGCGGTAGCCATGTTTCGACAGCGTTTCTCCGGAAGTATCAATAAACACTTCCGCCAGTTCTTCTTTCCAGTAAAGATGAATCACCGTTTTATCAAGTTCCGGTCCTGAATTCGGACGCAGGCCCGTGCGGTTTCTAAAACGATCCACAATAGCATCTTTTACTTTTACATTCGCAAATAAAGAGTTGTTGATGGTGGCATTGTCTACATTGCTTGTAATGGAAAAATAACCATCTGCAACAACTACATCTTCCCATTCAAAATGTAGCAATGCATTGTACAAATCATCTGCATTGCGGGCAGTAAATTCACTGATGGAAAACAATACCTGGCTGGCACAGCGCAGGTTTAAATTTATTTTGATACAATCTGCTAAGGTTCCTTTCAATTCTACGCCGGTTTTAAATACCCGAATCGGTTTAAAGCCAAGTTCTTCTACCTCTGCTTGTAGAAAAGGAGAAAGGCGATTGCTACAGGTAACAATGATCCTGCTGGTAGTGTTGAAGAGTTGCATAATTGATGCAAAAGTATACAATCAAAATGGGTTGAGGAGATTGGTTTCGTAGAGCAACATGGGCCGGAACATCCACCGGCGGCAGAAACCATGCTATTTTTAAAATCCATTTAGGTGCTTCTACTGACTTAACACTTTCTAAATGCTGGAGTAATTTTTTAAGGAGCTCTGGCCCGCATAACCTGAGTTCTAAAAAAGATTTAACTTGCGGAATGGATTTTCAAAAAGATATACGCCTTGCTGTTTTAATAGATGCCGATAATGTGCCTTACAGTAATGTAAAAGGTGTAATGGAAGAGATCACAAAATATGGCACACCAACCTTTAAAAGAATTTACGGCGACTGGACAAAGCCGACCGTTTCGGGTTGGAAAAATGTATTGCTGGAAAATGCCATCACACCGATTCAACAGTACAGTTATACGCAGGGCAAAAACTCCAGTGACAGCGCACTCATCATTGATGCGATGGATATTTTATACTCGGGTAAAGTAGATGGCTTCTGCATTATTTCGAGCGACA
>JBGSMI010000430.1:0-6776 GCA_041740215.1 Ferruginibacter sp. | reverse complement strand
ATTTAATGCATCAGCGTCCAAAAGTCCCCTTTGGGGATTTAGGGGCTTCTAATACCCCATCATCCGCATCGCTACCTCAATCCCGTGCTTCGCCCTTTCCTCATCAACCCCAATGGCTGTTTGTTTAATAACAATACCGCTGCTGCCGGATTTTACTTTCTCCCCCAGCTTTCTTCTTTCCGGCTTAGAGAAATTAGCAAAGGTTCTTCTAAGCAGCGGCAGCACCTGCACAAACACATCTTCTTCCAACTGCTCCACCCAATTGTTCACCACATTCCACAGGTCCTGGTCAATTAATAAAATTGTCCCACTGCCTTTTAAAAATCCTTCCAGCCAGGCCGCAGCAATGGCCGGAGCTGTAGATGATGACATTGCATAATAAAAAGCTTTCACTAAATCATCACCAACAATCAGTTTAAAATCTGCCAGTAACCTGGTGGCATAACCAGCGATCACCGGAGCCGTATTTTTATTTGCAGCAATCAATCGCAGTGTTTCCTGCCACAAATCAGTGATGTCTTTTTCCTGCAGCAGATTTACCGCATCATTCATTTTCCCAAACAGTTCCAGTAAATGTGCGGCAGCGTCTTCATCAATGCCCGTGCAGGCCGCTGGCAGACTCACACATATTCTCGTGATCATGCTGTCCACAATACCCAGCACCAGCGCTGCATCCGTCTTGCGCACATTGCCATAGCGACTCACATTCACCAATGCCGGTATTACTTCCATCAACTGGATCACATCTCCGCTGGCAGCGGCCAGGTTATTTATTTGCTGTATGAGCGATTCAACAGCCAGTGGCAATTCTGCCGGAATGGTGCTTTCAAGCAGCGCACAAACATCTCTTAAGGCATTCGCTTTCTTTGATAAATCAATTACATATTTTACCGCGGCTTCTTCAGTAGTATTTCCCCAACTTCCCTTTTCAATCACATCAATAGAAAATGCCGGGTCCCACTGCAGGCGCCATTGTTCTTTAAATGTTCCTTTACCGGCAACGTCGGATTTAATACCCCATTTTATTTCGAGCAACAACAGGCGATGTAAAAAAACACTTCGTTCCAGGTCATTTTCCTTTCTCAGATCCAGCGTATAGTCCTTCCAGTCAGCCGTTGGCGGAAGCCGCAATTTCTTTTGCTGCTTTTCAATATCCAATTGTAGCGGAGGCTTGGGAATATCCACCGGCACTTCACCAATCCGGTCGCTTACGATTAATTCGTTTTGCAACAGGCTCATCATCACCGGTTCGCCATTGCATAAAATACTCAGCGTTGCTTCGTTTAATTCTTCCAGTCCGGCCTTGGTTAAATTGCGCAAGGAGGCCAGCGATTCTGCCAGCCGCACTGCTTCGATCACATGCGCCACCGAAGTATCCATTTGCTTACTGCGAAAAAGTTTAGCCACTTTCGCCATCCACCTCGTGCCATCATCCGTTGGGTATTGCCATATATGCTCGTACCACCCCGGCGATGCAATGCCTGCACCATAACCGCTGTAAAAACTTAATCGGTTATACGTCCATGGTATCCAGGTACATTTTACTTTTACTTTAGGTAAATTTTTCAGCAGCTCATTGTCATCTTTTTGTTTGGGCATATTCACCAGCGCCGGAGCATGCCATGCGCCACAGATCACAGCAATATTTTGAAACATTTCCCTTTCTGCCTGGCGAATGGTTTTACGCATATGCGCCTCCCGAAGTTGTTCCAGCCGGTCATCTTTTGCGGGCAACAACTCTCTCAGCACTCCCATAGCTTCATTCACCGCCTCAAATATTGCTTCGTTATTGTGGCGGTGTTCAACAAAATGTTCCCACCATTTTTCACCATCGGTATAACCAGCGGCTTGTGCTAAATACGAAACAGGATCTAAGCGGATGGACTGTAAAGTGTCAATTTCATCTACACCAATTTCATCCATTTGATTGGAACTTATTTTTTTATTGAACCAGCTTTTAACAGTTCTGTTCAGCTTCTGTTGTGTCACTCCCTTGTACTGTATATCGCTATTGAGCATTCCAGCATTGTTTATTTTTTCATCTGCTGTATTATCATCCTGCTCATTTTTTTCAGCTTCCTTTTCCGCAGCAGCCATGGCTTCTTCTGTTGCTTTTCTTTTCTCATGGTCTATGGCAAACTGGTTACCAGAAGGCAGGTCCATAAACCGCACAGGAATATTATGTTGCTTCGCATAAATAATCGCCTGCCACTCCGGCGAAAATTCTGCAAAAGGGTAAAAGCAGGACTGCTGTGGATTATCCGGCTGGTAACATAAAATAGCCACCGGCGGTTTTACTTCCTTGTGTGTGGCCCATTGCAAAATACCATCCGCTTCCGGCGGACCTTCCACTAAAACAATATCTGGCTTTGCCGCTTCCAAAAATGCTTTTACATTTCTGGCCGAACCAGGCCCATGATGACGTATACCGAGAATATGTGTTGCCATGCCCCTAATCCGCCGCGGCGGAGAATTTTTACATTATTAAATTTGAAGTATCCCTATAAAGATATCTACCTGAATTAACTAGCTGTTGCCTTACTCCCCTTCAGGGGCCGGGGGCTTCTCTTTACATATCCCTGCAAGCCCGATAAATATCCTTCCACTCATCTCTTGGTTTTACAACCGTTTCCAAATATTCCTGCCATACCAATTTATCCTGCACCGGATCTTTTATAACAGCGCCGATAATGCTGGAGGCAAGGTCATTTGCCTTTAGTTGTCCATCCCCAAAATAAGCGGCCATTGCTAATCCGTTGTTTACAACAGAAATGGCTTCGGCGGTACTCAATGTGCCGCTCGGCATTTTTACTTTTGTTTTTCCATCTAGCGTCACTCCACTCCGCAACTCCCGAAAGATGGTGACAATTCTCCTGATCTCCTGTAGCGCCGGTGGTTCAGCAGGAAGCTCCATTACTTTGCTATAACTCTCTACCCTTCTTCTTACAATATCAATCTCTTCATCCATCGAATCGGGTACCGGTAAAATCACGGTATTGAACCTACGCTTCAATGCACTGCTCAATTCGTTCACACCCTTATCTCTATTGTTGGCAGTGGCAATAATATTGAAACCCCTGATGGATTGTACTTCTGTATTCAGTTCCGGTATCGGTAGTGATTTTTCTGAAAGAATGGTGATCAATGCATCCTGCACATCAGCGCCAATTCTTGTCAGCTCCTCTATCCTGGCAATCTTACCATCTTTCATTGCTCTCATCACCGGTGTTTCTACAATGGCTTTTTCCGAAGGCCCTTCCGCCAGTAACCTTGCATAGTTCCATCCATATCGAATGGCTTCTTCACCCGTACCAGCGGTACCCTGCACCACCAGCGTGGAATCGCCACTGATAGCGGCAGCAAGGTGTTCGCTCACCCAGCTTTTTGCAGTGCCCGGTAACCCATATAGCAGCAAAGCCCGGTCTGTTGTAAGTGTGGCAACCGCAATTTCCATCAGGCGTTTATTGCCAATGTACTTGGGCGAAACTTCAAACCCATTCTTAAGTTTGCCGCCCATTAAATACGTAACCACCGATTGTGGCGACATGTTCCAGTTGGTAGGTAATTTATCGCTGTCCTGTTTTTTTAATTCTTCCAGTTCCTGTGCAAATAATTGTTCTGCATGCTGACGTAAGATGGTTGCCATAATATTTTTTTAGTCGTTAAAAGCTTTGAGTGTTTGAATTTTTAATGAGATCAATTTGATAATATAATCAGAAGTATTGCTCCACATGGTGCGTAAGTGCTCTTCCGGCGGCGTGCATTTTTCAAGCTCCGCCACAATGGATGCAGGTATCAAATGAATGTGCTCACTAAAAAATGAACGGGTATAATTATATGGATTTTTAGCCAAATGCCTGAAGATGTTTTTTGTAAGTGTAGTACTCCATTCGGCTTCTCTTTGCACTGCATACTGTATGATGCTATCAGCAAACTGTTCGAAGAATTGATTGCTGTATTTTTCCTGTTCCTGCAATGGAAGTAGTGGAATGATCTCAATATAAAAAACTGAACTGTGCTGCATTAAATGCAGCGCCCATTGTACATCGTTAAACTTGATAGTGGCAATTACCAAAGCGGGCATCATCTTTTTCCCAATATCATCCTTTTGAAATTGTTCAATAATTGTTTTCGGATCAGCAGCCAATTGCTTTTCCCAAAATGTGGGCGGCACCGATTGTATTAATTGAATGAGAATGAACTCATCGTCTGTAAATTCTTTATTGTTACTCAGTTTATCAATGCCTGTTTTAAAAATGCTTTCATCAAAACCCAGCGGCAATAGAAATTGTAAAACCATTTTGCTGGATAAACCAAACAGG
This sequence comes from Ferruginibacter sp., assembly GCA_041740215.1. Taxonomy (GTDB): domain Bacteria; phylum Bacteroidota; class Bacteroidia; order Chitinophagales; family Chitinophagaceae; genus Ferruginibacter. The sequence continues at coordinate 2,454 of JBGSMI010000430.1, read as the reverse complement.
GCTCTCTCTTTTTTCAACTGAACTGACAACTGTAATACCTGCTGGTACAATTGTACAACGGCTGAAGCTGGAATGCACTTTAATAAGTTGGTGGTTTCTTCCTTTACCTTCTTGCTTTTTTCTAAAGACAATGATTCCAAAAAAGTAATGTCAGCTTCACTGATATTGGTGGAAAGTATTTCCAGGAAGGCTGTTTTGGTATTGGCATCTTCCTGCGGCCAGGTTTGTTGCAGCCAGTCTCTAGCCAATGCCGGATCATTCGTCCTTGTATCTTTTAAGATTGCTTTTCTCTGCTCGGGTGTACCAGTTTGCCAGCGTTGTTCTGCCGTTTGGTTTTGCGAAAAATTCCAGGCTTCATTAAAGCTGCTGAGCCATTTTCCTCTTTTGCCACAACATGCTGCAACAAGGGTTTGTAACTTTTTTTGTTGCACCCCTTCAGCCAATAATGAAGGAATTAATTCCGGCTGCGCAACCTGATCCTTTGCGTTGCATTGTTGCAGCCAAAACTTCAGTAAAGGAATGCTTTGTTCAGACTGGATACCTTTCAACACCTGACTGGCTGATGTATTGCAGTAGGTTTTTTCTTCTGGAGCACACTGGGGTAAGGTAACGGTTTCTTTATGCAATGGCAGTACACCTGCCTGGCGGTAATTGAATGTGAGAGCGGCTAATTGTAAAAACTTTTCTTCCTTGTCTATGGCTTCGTTCGCATAAATAATGGTGGCTGCTTCCTGCAAATCTGCGGGTAATTCAGCGGCGCTGATCTGTTTTTTATCAGTACCAATCATTGCGGTGTTGATGATGTTGTTCCAGAATTCCATACCACTATCCCCTAGAGGGGGAAAATAATTTTTATAGTTAAAATTTTTACCGACTGATTAAATATTGAACGGAGCGTTGCCATCGCTTAGCTATCGGATGAAGCATCATCATTGCGTTGCTACCGGTCACAAAATCTTGTATTCATTTTTATACCACACACCCACCGGTTCGTATTTATCTTCTTTGCCAATCACCACCATATTCAATGCATTGCCACCGCTGAGTGATAAAATTTTCCAAATGGTTTTATTGTCGTTTTTTAACTGCATCATTTTTTGCTCTGCATCCTGTAGCCACCACTGGTTATTGTATTGCACCGGCTTTAAATGCTGAATAATAAAAGGACGCTCAGATCTTACCGGCATGCTGCTGCTGAGCAAAGTCTCGGTTTCGCTCACCTGCTGCCAGTTATTAAAAGTTGTAAAGCTGTTAACAGCATTGGTAGCAATCTGTCTTTTTACAATGGCTCGCAATGGTGCTACCGACGGATAAAATACCAGCTCGGCCTGTATAAACATACCGGGAGTAAACGTAAGTACACCGCCCTGCCCACGAACAATAAATTGCAGGACCAGCGCATACTGGTTGCTGCTAGTTCCAAAAAGCCAGTTGCGTTCCGTGATAATATTATCGACTTCAACTGTTTGTTTGGAAAGTATAAGCCAGGTATCGGTAATGCCTGTTTGCGCTTTTAGTTCCTCCTGGTTTTGCGTAAAGCCAATCCATGTTTTCACATCCTGCTGAAGCATTACGTCAAGTGATTCGCCATTACAATAGCCTGCAGTTATTAAGTAGATCGCAGCCAACTGATCCATAAATCTACCCTGCCAACCTTCTGCATAAAAATTGCTTTCGCCTAAATTGCGGATCATATTTGCCAGTCCGGGTGATTGCGCATCTACCATGCGTTTAGCTATATTTTCAAAATACGAAAAGGCTTTTTCAGGAATGTTTAAGATGCCATTCCGTACAATATCCTTCATCCACAAACGCAGTTCTTCAATACCGTCGGCCACTTTGTTCTGCCTTGCCTGCAGACGTTTTGCCTGTGCTACTTCATCAAGCGGCTTTTCTTCTTTGGTGGTTTTCTTTTCTTCCTTTTCGGTGCGTTTATTTAACCAGTCTGTTACCCATGCTGGCGCTTCGGTTTGAGAAAAAGCTTTTTGCTGTCTTGAGTAAAATAACATCAATCCCAATCCATGTTTGCAGGGAAATTTTCTGCTGGGACAGTTGCATTTGAAAGCGATATTGAGTAAGTCTACTTGCGTTTGATAAGGCTTGCTTCCGCTGCCTTGTGCTTCGCCCCAAAGCGCCTGTTCATTGGCGCCTTTGCTCACCCATTTATTGGGGTTGGCTAAATCTTTCCCGGATTTTTTGGAAGCTTCATCAGGGGCAAGGGTAAGTATCTGGTCTTCGGATAATTGCACAGAATGATTATTATATGATGAAGATAAATGTACTGGTGTTCAAAAAAAATTCTTTTTTAGGCAGGCGCTTCGCTTTTTAAAAAACTTAAATCTGTTACGATCGGTTGACAATCGCTCACGAGAAAATCTTTGCATTTAATAGAGGGAAGAGAAGTTGATTTTGATATAAGGGAATTGTATAAACGGGAAATCAAATATCAAAAAG
>JBGSMI010000168.1:0-30368 GCA_041740215.1 Ferruginibacter sp. | reverse complement strand
GAGTAAAGCATATTGATAGAAAACGTAAAATCCTTGTAGCCAAAGCTGTTGATAAATCCACCCTGTACTGCAGGCAACCTGTCGCCGAGGTAAGATCCACCGGTCACAATATTTCTGTCGAGGTCATACACAGATACTACTTTTCCGGTTTTATCGATGTACAATTCCCTTCCGTTGGCTGGGTCTACGCCGGCAAAATTAAAGCCCCAGATTGCACTCGTGCTCACGCCTTCCTTTAGTACGGTTCCTTCTGTAGATGGCCCGTACAGTGCATTTTTATTTTTTATTTCCAGAATCACATTTTTATTGAAGCCTGCATTAACGGTGGTTTTCCAGGTAAGCTTACCGGTAAGCACCTGTGCATTCAAACTAATATCAACGCCCCTATTTCGCATTTTACCAATATTTGCCAATACTGTAGTAAATCCATTTTGTACAGCCACCGGAATAGGCGTAATGGCATCATTCAGGATATTGGTATAAAATTCAATCGTAAAATTGAAACGCTTGATAAAGTTGAAATCAAGGCCAATATTGCTCTTGTTGTTTTTCTCCCAGCCAAGGGCCGCATTGGGTGCAGATGAAGGACTTGAAGACGTATTGCCATTGTATCCGGTGTTGTTAAAGCCGTATAATCCTCTTGCCTGGTAACTACCAATTCTGGAGTTGCCGGTGCTGCCATAACTGGCTCTTAGGCGCAACATATCTATCCAGGTTACCTTACTCAATAAAGCCTCTTTACTAATAATCCAACCAACCCCAACGGCCGCATTTACGGTAGCATTTACGTCATTGCCAAAGATGGAAGCAGCATCATAGCGACCACTCAATGTTGCAAAATATTTGTTCAGCATGTTATAAGTGCCCTGTCCATAAATGGAAACAGAGGTAGCGTTTTGGCGGGAGGAGGCAGAAGTCTGTCTGCTGGCATTGCTTAGTTCATTCAGGCGGTAATAAGTAAACCCGGTACCCAATCCTTTTAGCAAACGGGTGCTTTGCGCCTGTGCTTCAAAACCGGTGGTAAAATCAAATTTGTGTATTTTTTTTAATACCGGCGACCAGTTGATTTGCGAACTGCTGATCCAGCTAAAATTGGTTCGGTCGATAATTTGTGCAAAGCCTCCCTTGCTTTCGCCGGTAGCATTTAGCGGCGAATCAAAAAGATTCAGTTTATTTTGTAAGGCATCCATCCCAATGGTAGTAGATGCCCGCAGGTTCTTTAGAATATTGTATTCAAAACGGATATTGCCATTGAACGAACCGCCGCTGTGGTTGTCGGTATTTTGAGCCAATATTGCCAGCGGATTGGGCACACCGAGTGTTGAAAATTTATAAAAGCTGCCATCTGCATTGTAGCTGGGCGCATTGGGTATGATGGGTACATTGGAATACACATTCAGCCCATTTTTAGCAGTAAGCGTAGGCGCCATCGTAATACTCATATTGAACCGGTCGTTGATCTTGTGATCAACTCTTAACCTGAAATATATTTTTTCATAATCGTTGCCCTTTTGTATGGCTTGCTGGTTAAGGTAGGAGCCGGATAAACGGAAAGTGGTATTGGCATTACCGCCGGATACATCCACATCCACATTATTGAAAGTGCTGTATCGGTTTACCAGTTCAAACCAGGGCGTATTGATATTGTTTGCTCCCGCAAGTAGTTCCGCATCAAACGGCGATCTGCCGTCGTTGATGTACATCTCTTTTAATAAACCGTGGTACTGGGTCCCATCCAGCCATTTGATTTTATTGATGGATTGTGCCCAGCCATTGGAGTAGCCTACATTTAGTTTGGTTTTACCTGCCTTCCCTTTTTTGGTGGTGATGATTACAACACCATTACTGGCGTTGGCACCATAAATAGCCGCTGCGGCAGCATCCTTTAAAATGGAAATGGTTTCAATATCATCCGGGTTAATGCCAGACAGTGGATTCAACAATTGTTCAGCATTTAAAAATGCCAATGGCTCATCGCCCTTACGTTGCTCGGTAACCGGCACCCCATCTACAATAAACAATGGTTGAGAGGATGTGGTAAGCTGTGTAACGTTTGAACTGCTGAGCGGCGATATGGAGTTTTGTCCACGGATATTTATTTTAACCGGTGTACCCAATTCGGTGCTTTGCTCTACCTGCACGCCGGCAGCCAACCCTTCCAGCATTTTATCAAAAGTTTCGATGGGCCGGGTTGCCTGTAACTCCTCGCTGGTAACGGTAGAAATGCTACCGGTAACTTCTTCTTTTCGTTTTGGTTTAGAATAAGAATTCACAATCACAACATCTGTTAACTCCTGGATATTTTTAGCCAATTCTATATTCAGCAGGGTTCTTTTGTTGATTTTAATTTCCTGTTTGTTGTAACCAACCAATGAGATGATTAAAATACCTCTTGCAGCTTCATCGGGCGTAAGCTTCAATTCAAAATCTCCATTCTCATTGCAGGCCGTTACCCTGGAACTTCCCCTCAACGTTACGATAGCACCTGCAAGCGGCTCGTTGCTTTCATTGGTTACATGTCCTTTTACAATGATAGGGTCACCAAATTTTTCAGATGATTTGGAGGCAATTTCCTTACGGCCAATTACTATTACGCCAGCTTCTATTTTGTATGACAAAGGCTGCTCTATAAAAACAAAGTTGAGCACTTCCTCCACCGTGGCATTCTTTACATCAATATCAACCGGATTACTCTTTTGCAACACATCGTAATCGTAAAAAAAAGTATAACTGGTTTGTGCCTTTATTATATTAAAAACTTTTTCCAACGAAATGCCATTGCCCGAAACAGCAATCTTTTGTGCAAAGGTTTTGGCAGATAATTGTAAACAGCAAAAAGTCAATAACACAACAGTAATTTTCATAACCCTGACAAATTTTAATTTAAAACTTTCCTGAACGAAAGTAGCCGATTCGCAAAAAAATAAATCCATCGTGTTGCCGTATACTAATTAATAAATAAAAAAACTAATTGATGGGGGAAGGATTAAAAAAGCAGTAAATGCCCTGCTGGCAAACGTTTCCGCATAAAACAAATGATTATCAGCGATTCAACACCGTGATATTTTTTCCTGATATAGTAAAATGTATTCCGCTTAGCTCTAAAATTTTTAATGATGCGGCAAGGCTTAGGTCTCTGCTAAACTCTCCCACAAAGCGATTCTTCGGAACTCCTGATTCATATTGCACGTTGATATCATACCATCTTTCAAATTGCTGCATGATGGATTCAATATCACTTTTATCAAAGAGAAATTGACCGTTTTTCCAGGCCACGACTTCGGCGGTATTGGCATCATTTACCAATATGTTTCCTCCATCAAAAACGCCTTGTTTTCCCGGCTGTAGAAGGGTGCTGCTGTTGCCCGCTTGTAATTGCACGCTTCCCTCCAACAGTGTTGTTTTTATGCTGCTTTCATCCGGATAGGCTTTCACATTGAAATGAGTGCCCAATACCTGTACGTCCACGTTGTTTAACTTCACAATAAATGGAGCCTCTTGATTTTTGGCTACTTCAAAATAGGCCTCCCCACTCAGTTCTACCGAGCGTTTGTCGCCGGCAAAAGACCTCGGAAATTTAAGGGTAGTGCCTGCGTTTAGCCAAACCTTACTGCCATCAGACATGGTCAATTGGTATTGGCCGCCCCTGGGTATTGAAATGGTATTGTATTCAATGGATTTTGTGTTGGCAACGGACTGGTAGGTAACGCTACCTTCCTGAAAATTAATGTTGATACCAGCCGTATTTGCATGCTGCTGTTGATTGGCGCCATTGTCTAACAATAGCTCGCTGCCATCTTCAAGAATCAGCTTTGCTTTATTGCCACCCGCCGGCACGTCATTCTGGTAACGTTGTTCAATTGATGCAATTTTGGGGAAAGATGTAGTAGATTTAAGTAGCAGAAAAAAAGAGATACCGGCAATTAATATTGCCGCTGCGGCAGCCATCTTCCATTGAAATACATTAACCCGGGGCACTGGTTCTAAATGTTGTCCCTCAGCCAGATTCAGGCTATTCTCTATTTGTTGGTACAACGACTGGGCAGTCGCTTTATCAATTGTTGCATTTTTTGTTAAAGGATAATACAAATCCATTACTTCAGCAGCATCTTCAAAACTGGCCGTTTTAAGCCAGTTATCAAAATTGTCGACATCCGTTTGACTGCATTGCTCCCTGGCAAGCGACGGTAAAAGTTGCTTAATCTCGGCAGTAGTCATTTAAATCCTTTTGCTAAAGACAATCACCAGCGGCAAAAGGACACCCCCATGTTCACTTTTTTTAAATTTATTTTTACCAACATAAAAAGATGAACAATAACCATTCGGCATTTTTTCGCAGGTAATCCTTTATGAAGGCGGTACCGCTGTAAAGCTGCTGCTTCACTCTTGATTTAGATACTTGTAGCAGTTCCGCTATTTCTGTCAGCGACAGATTTTCTTCTGTGCTCAGTAAAAAAATCAATTTGCGTTTTTCCGGTAATTGGTGAATGGCCTCCAAAGCAATCTTATGATAATCGTTATAAAGGGAGTCTTCTTCTACCAACGATTTGCTTTCAGACAGCCGGTTGCTGAATTGCTGGTGAAGCCTTGCTTTAAATTCATTGTGTTTTAAATGATTCAGGAGTTTATTTTTGGCTGCTTTCTTCAAATAGGCGTCGAAGTTTCTGATGGCCAACAGCGTGGTACGTTTTTCCCAGATATGTATAAAAATCTCCTGCACAACTTCTTCTGTGATGGATTTGGACTGGTTGGTAAACCTTAGTATATATTGGTATAGACTGGCCTGGTATCTGCTGTGCAAAACGGCATAGGCTTTCCGGTCGCCTTCAGAAATTTTTTGCAACAGTAAATGCTCATCCTCGTTGGAAAAGCTATTTGGTATGTCAAACTCATCTAAAACCATCTGATAGCTACAAACTTATTAAATATCCGGCAAAGCTGGTGGCAGGACCGTTACAAAAGGGTTAAATTCCGCTTTCATGAATTGTCATGGCAAACGGCAGCCGCTGCATCTTTTTTATTTTTTTCAACTTTCTTTTTGTTGCAGACTTAATTTCGACGGTATACATTTTAAAGAATTCAATAAGAGCGAGAAAGCCAGATTGATAAAAAACGAAGCGGAAAGGATAAACACAAATTAATGCAAGTCGTACATTTTAATTTACCAGTTTAAAAATGGATGAGGCCTGCAATATGAAAGAGAATGCCCAACGTATTCCATTATGCAAAAAAAAATTGACACGCATATTCGACATTATTATAGAAACAGACAATCAATTTCAAAACCGTTGTTAAAATGACACAACCTTTTCCCGGTATTTCCTTAAACTAACAAAATGCACACTTATGCTAAAAGTATAATACAATGCCTTACATTCATGGCGTAAAAATTTTTAAAACTAATAAACGGTTTACCATGACAAAAAATTTACTCATAATCCTATCGCTTATTTCAACGCTGGATGGTTTTTGCCAATGGAATAATAACACTACGGTAAACAATGTAGTATCTAACCGCATCGGCGATGAAGATGAACAGGTTGCGGTTAGTGACGGAGCCAATGGAAGCATTATATTCTTTAGTGACTTCAACAACAGTAACGATTTCTATGCTCAAAAAATAACTTCCGCTGGTACAGTAGTATGGGGTACAACGGCTAATCCTGTGTTAATCTGCCAAACCGCTGCAGACAAGTTTGAACTGGCAGCCATACCTGATGGAAACGGCGGCGCATTTATAGTTTGGAGCGATTATCGGCACGATCCTGAAGTCGCTGAGATTTATGTACAAAGAATCAATAGTGCAGGAACGGCACAGTGGGGTGCAAACGGAAAAAGAATTACCAGCTCTGGCACGCAAGACGATACAACTCCGATATTGTGTACCGATGGTGCAGGCGGAATAATTGTTTCGTGGAATTGGGACAATGGCACCAGCGACATCCAATCATTTGCCCAGCGCCTAAATGGAACGGGTGATGCACAGTGGGCTGCAAATGGACGGCAGGTATGCACTGCGCCTGGTTTTAGGGGTGGTAATGCTCTTGTGCCAGATGGCAACAATGGGGCGCTGATTTTTTTTATCGATACCCGCAATGATATAAACGGATTGGATTATGATTTTTTGAATAACATCAATTTAGAGTTGACCAACGCCGACATATATGGGCAAAGGCTAAATGCAAATGGTGACCGTTTATGGACAAACAATGGCATCGGAATCATTACCGCCAGCGGGAATCAATATCCATCCAATTTTTCAAATGCTACAGGAGGAATTCCCGATGGGGCCGGCGGGGCAATCGTTGCTTTTGAGGACGAGAGAAATGACGATGGCAGCGGGACAAATCTGGATATTTTTGCACAGCGGATCAATGCCAATGGCGCATCGCTTTGGGCGTCAAATGGCATTCCCGTTTCTAATCTGGCAGGAATTCAGTATTTAACCGATGGAGTTTCGGATGGAGCAGGAGGAGTAGTGCTTTCTATTGCAGACGTGAGTGAAAACAAATTGTACGCACAAAGAATTACTGCAGCCGGCAATGCCTCATGGCCTCTAAATGGTATTCTGTTGACAAATGCAGCCGAGGATGTTAATGACGCAGCAATTGTAACTGATGGTAATGGTAATACAATTTTCACTTATGGATCCAATACTAATGAAGGAGACGTAATAAAAGTCCAAAAACTAAATGCTGCAGGCAATTTACTTTGGGGATTAAATGGGACAATCGTTTGTAATACTTTGTCGATTAGTTTAGAAAATATTGATATTGTATCAAGCAATAATGGCAGCGCTATTGTTAGCTGGACTGATTTTAGAAATATTCCGATATCTGGTTATGACATTTACGCTTCTAAAATATTGGCCAATGGTACACTGGACGGCACATCTACCTCTCTGTACATCACCGCCGCCAATGGCAACTGGAATAACCCGGCGACCTGGGCAAACGGGCAGGTACCCCCCGCAGGTGCAGCGGTTATTATCAGGCATATTGTTAGCGGCAATCTAACTACTTCCTGCACTTCATTAAAAGTAGAACAACCTACCGGAAGACTTACGGTTTTAGCAGGTATTAAAATAACTGTTACCAATTAAAAGTGACTTAGCTTTTAAAAGTCAATCCCAAGAAAAAAGTGCAACATCGCTGTTGCACTTTTTTATCAATGGTGAGTCTGTTTTTAAATCGTAGGCGTAGTCAATTCTGCCAACGAACTATTGATGGCTTCTTGCGACACTTCAAAATCTACGAGGTTACCAGCCAGGTATTGCTCGTAGGAACCAAGGTCGAAATGACCATGTCCGCACATGTTAAAGAGGATGGTTTTTGAAACACCTTCGAGATCGGCTTGCTTTGCCTGGCGAATGACCTCTGCAATGGCGTGTGTGGCTTCCGGCGCAGGAATGATTCCTTCTGTACGGGAAAACAAAATCCCCGCTTCAAAACATTCGGTCTGGTTAATCGCTACTGCTTCAATCAAATTGTCTTTCAGCAACTGGCTAACAATGGCACCTGCTCCATGATACCGTAAACCACCGGCATGAATGGGTGAAGGAACAAAATTATGACCAAGTGTGTACATCGGGATCAGCGGTGTCATGCCTACCGTATCGCCAAAATCATAACGAAAAACACCCCTCGTTAATTTAGGGCAGGAAGTAGGTTCTACAGCGATGGCACGTACATTTCTTTTGCCGGTTAATTTATCCTGCAAAAAAGGAAAAGCAATCCCTGCAAAATTAGACCCACCACCAAACGGCGCAACAATAATATCCGGATAATCACCTGCTTTTTCCATTTGCTTTTGACATTCCAGTCCGATGATGGTCTGGTGCATCAGCACATGGTTCAACACACTGCCCAATGAGTATTTGGTATCGTCATTCGTAGCTGCAATTTCTACTGCTTCGGAAATGGCGATACCTAAGCTACCCGGCGAATTCGGATCTTTTTCCAGGATACTTCTGCCGGCATTGGTTAAATTACTTGGAGAGGAATGCACAGTAGCGCCCCAGGTATTCATCATAATTTTACGGTAGGGCTTTCCCTCGTAACTCACCTTTACCATAAATACTTCACATTCGATGTTAAACAGTTGGCAGGCAAAACTCAAGGCACTTCCCCATTGGCCGGCACCTGTTTCTGTAGCAATTTTTTTAATACCTTCTTTGGCATTGTAATAAGCCTGCGGAATAGCAGTGTTGGGTTTATGAGAACCGGCTGGACTAGCACCTTCGTATTTATAATAAATTTTAGATTTTGTACCCAATACCTTCTCCAGTCCAATTGCCCTGAACATGGGTGTTGGGCGCCAGATAGAATAAAGGTTTCTAACCTCTTCCGGAATTTCTACCCATTTGTCTGTAGTAACTTCCTGCTTAATTAATTCCATCGGAAACAACGGTGCCAGATCTTCCGGGCCTACCGGTTGCTTTGTTCCGGGATGCAGTGGTGGTAATGGTTTGTTTGCCATATCAGCCACAATGTTGTACCAATGCGTTGGTATCTCCGATTCGTCTAACGTAATTTTTCTTTGTTGTAACATGTAATTTTTTTTTGGACATTCAAGATAGCGAAAAAGAGCAGCATGTTAAACCTGGCATTGAAAAAAAACACCAGATTGATTCTCTTTTCTGCTTGCCGATAATTTACTTTTTTATCAAGGTGTCGACGATTTGGATCACTTCGTCCAACTGTTTTGAGTATCCTTTTAATGATTGGATATCAGGTCTGTTTAGTCTTTGGTATTTTTCAATGATGGGTAAGGTTTGGGTAATCTTCAAAACGGTATGCACATCATTTAGCTTAACAGTTTTTTGATCAATGGAACGGAGCAAATCGTTATAGGGTTGAATACCGGCGTTGTATTTGCTTAAACTACTTTCAATCAGTTCTTTAATCTTTTCCTTTAACACAGCATCCTTGATTCGCTCAAGATGGTTGTTGGCAGAATTATAAAAAGCATTGCTCTTCACGTTGTATTCATTGAACGATCCAATAGAATCAATCTCACTTTTTCGAAGATTATCAATTTTCAACTCCAGGTCTTTTAGGGCAGTTGTTTTATCAGATAGCTCGTTGTACAAACTTTCTACCAGATCATCGCTACCTCTTTTTGAAACGATGTCAAAAGAACCACGCTGTTCTGTCAATGCCCTGGGAATTTCTTTTTCGGGGAGTTTCGGCCTGGTAGAATTAACGCAAGAGGAAACAATAAGTAAGACAAACAGGGATAGAACGATTTGGTATTTCATGATTCTTTTTGTGTTTTGTTTTGAGTGACTTTAAGGATATTTATGATCCTGTTTTTGAACTAGCTGGCATTTTTTCTACTTAGACAAAAATAGCTTTTTTAAAATGAGTTTTGCCGGGCATACGTTTTCATAATCAGCCAAAACTAATACGTTATAGTTACATCTATTGAAAAAAAACCAGGTTTAAGTTGCTTCAAAAGTGTTAAAACAATTATCAACCGGAAAAGAGACCTTAGTAACCTTATTGTTAAAAATGACGAGATGGCAACTGGTTTCCTATAACAATTTTCTGCTACTATTTAAATCGCTTTTAAAAAAAATATATGACAACAGCACCTGCTATATGTGTCGCTAAACGTATGGCAAGTGTTATAAAATCTGGAATGAAATGGTTCTCGAAGTAGATCAGCAGGGTTACAAAAAAAAGGAGCTTTTTAAACGGATTGCTTTTTTTCTTTCTTCCGGGGCGTGTTTAAAATTGTCGCAGCTCAATAGAAAGTTGCCAACCTTTTTTAAAATGTTTTTATCAGAAAAGAACCAGCACAAGGTTGGCAACCCTTCCGACAATTTTAAATGCACCCTTCTGCTGCCGAATAGTTTTACATTTGCATAAATTCCGTAAATTTTGAACACATTACTCCTTCGTGATTTTAGCGCACAGGTTTTGACAAGTAAAGAAAAAATACTCTATTTCTTATTGCTATTTTTCTTTTTCGCTCTTTACATGCCCGGCATAAGCTGGCTTTACAATGTGGCGATGTGGTTTTTTTTTGTGTATAGTTTCTTCTTTAATACACTCACCGAAAAATGGGCACTTTTAAAAAGAAGGCAAGAAATCATGCTCATCATTTCATTCTTCCTGCTCAACTTAATCAGTGCCCTGTTATCCTTCAACCAAAAAGAAGGAATAGCATTTGCGGGGTTTCGCATTGCATTACTTGTAATTCCACTTGCCATAGGAACATTGTACATAAAACCGATTTTAAAAGATAGAATCATATTCGCTTTCGCAGTGGCCACTACCTGTGCAGCAACAGGAAGTATTATATGGGCGTTGTTTCAGTCGGTTAAATACCATGACGCCTCGCTTTTATACAACGATAATTTGAGTGTTATCCTCAACCTGCAGTCCATCTATTTTGCAATGATGATCAACCTTGCCATTTTTAGTTTTGTATACTTGCTGGTAAAAAAATCCGACCTTATCAATAAAAGTCTACTTGCGCCTGTATTGCTTATTTTATTTATTGTTCATTTTTTACTGGCAAGCCGGATTGGCATTATTATTTTATACAGTACCATTTTTATTTTTGCAACACAACATATTATCCGCAACAGAAAGATTCTGGAAGGCGTTACGCTAATCATGGGTTTACTGCTAGGTATCTTTTTACTGCTAAAGTTTTTCCCAAAAACCATTAACCGGTTCAAAGAACTTACCTATACCAAATTCGATTTTAAAAATGAAGGAAAAGAAAGTCATTTTAATGTACCACTTACGGCTGACCAGTGGAATGGAGCAAACGTAAGAATGGCAGTGTGGCAATGCGCCTGGGCAGTTACAAAAAACAACTTGGTGTTTGGTACCGGCATTGGAGATAAGATGGACATATTAAGAAAAGAATACGCAAAAAATCAATTTACCGTGGGCGTGAAAACCAATCGGAATGTACACAACACCTATCTGGATGTGTGGATGAGCCTCGGACTTATTGGTTTTATTATTTTACTTATGGGCTTTTTTGTATTGCCCGTTATTCGTTGTTTCAAAATAGGTGATTGGTATGGAATGTCAATCGTAGCAGCTTTTATGTTGGCCTTATTTACCGAAAGTTACATGGACCGAACGATGGGCAATACACTACTGGCCTTTTTTTTAGCTTTTATTTCCAGTTATAAAAAGCCAGCATAATAGCCAGCCTATTGATTATCCTGCAGGTACATCTCAATCGCTTTTTCTGTATCTCCAAGGTATATCAACTCACCGTGTTTCATGTAGCCGGAACGGCTACAATATTTTTTAATCACATCCATGCTGTGACTCACCAATATAACCGTTTTACCTTCTATCCATGAAGACTCAAACACCTTGATGGCTTTTTCCTGAAACTTCATATCCCCTACTGCAAAAATTTCATCTAAAAACATAATGCTTGCACCGGCATTTACTGCAATTGAAAATCCGAGGCGGGCTACCATGCCGGACGAGAAAAACTTAATCTTGGTATCAATAAAACCCTCCAGCTCTGCGAAGCTTACAATTGTATCAAATATTTTGTCAATTTCTTTAATCTTCATTCCCAACACTGAAGCAGATACATAGATGTTCTCCCGTGCTGTAAGTTCATGGCTCATGCCTACACCGAGGTTCATCAATAAGGTGGTGCCATTGATTTCTACAAATCCCGTATCAGTTGGATACACACCAGCCAGTAAACGTATTAAAGTAGATTTGCCACTTCCGTTGCGGCCTATCAATCCAACACACTCTCCTTTATTAATTGAAAAGTTCATTGTTTTAATGGCCTCCACCCGCTTATTTCGCGGCGGGTTAAAAATATTGAACAGTCGGTGTTTAACTGTATTGTGACTGTCTTCGGTGATGTTAAAAGTCTTGCTGATGTTTCTTGCTCTTAATGCGATCGTACTTTCCATAGGGTTATAATTTTTCTGCCGCCCTTGCGCCAAGTTTGTTTAATAATAATAGTCCAACAAATAACAGGAATATGGCGTACCCAAAATCAAAAGCCATTAGTTCAAAATCGGGCGCTTTTGCATCCATCATCACCATTCTCGCATTGATGATAATGCCTGCTATTGGATTGCCATAATCAAAAGAAGGCAATGCCTCTTTAAAGGTGGACAATTTGTAAAATATAGGCGAAAGAAAAAACAAGAATGAAACAAATACCATCCATACCTGGTTGATGTCTTTGGCAATAATGTAACAAGTAGATAATATCAGGGAGCATCCCAATGACAAAATGAACAGGTTGATGAAGAGCACAACTATCCAAAGATTATAATAAGAAATGGGTGATGATTGCGCCTCCATCAGATGATAAAAAAGAAAAAACATGGTGAGGTTAAATAAAAACCCAATGCTGTTAGAGAATAAGGTTGATATATAGATTTCCAGCTTATTCATATTGCTATATTCATACAAGTATTTTTTAGCATGTAGAATCTGTATGGTTCCTGAAGTGGATTCTACAAAAAAGTTCCAAAACACCAGGCCAATAAAAAGATAAGAAGCAAATGCGGGAACATCTGTTTTAAGAATTAATTTGAAAGCTACATAGTAAATACACATATCCATTATTGGCTTCAATAATGCCCATAGCAATCCCAGTTTGTTTTCATAATACCGCAGCTTGAATTCTATTTTAGCCAAAAGCCATAAACGTTCGTATTTGTTAGACCGGTTTGTCCAATCTTTTATAATATTACCAATCATCATAAGGTTTATTTAATATTTTTTAAGGGTTAAGGCAATTCTTTTTAAGCGGTCATTTTTCTTAACGAAATTTTTAAACTTAAAAAAGAGAATATTTTCAAAGGCTGGTTTTATTGAAACATTTATCTCAAATGTAGGGTTATCATAAAGGTGTCCGGGTCCGTTGGCATTGAGAAGATTTATAATTTGGACCGCAAATTTAGTGTAATAAGCACTATGCTTTTCAGTTATATATTTATTCGAGTATAATAATTTTTGGTTACTGATATTACGGATCATGGAACCTGTTCGCACCCGGTAATAAAATAATACCTCGGGCAACACAACGCCGTTAAATCCATTGTGCAACATTTGTATTACACTCTCATAATCCTCTAATCCATAATCTACTTTTTTATCATTTAATCCACCCGCTAAAAAAGCGCTTCTTTTATAAACCAGTCCGCTGCTATTGATTGGGTTATGTACCAGTGCATAAGGAGGTTGGGGTGTAAAAGTTGGCCATAATGCCTGGCTATTTTCAAAATACTGTACCCATGATCCCACAAAAAAAACATTGTCGTTTCGTGTAAGTGTTTGGATGGCTTTTTCAAAATAGGTAGCAGCTACTTTATCGTCTGCGTCCAAAAACGCCAGGTAAGTACCTTTGGCAATTGCAGCCCCATAGTTACGTGTTTTCGCCAGTCCTTTGTTGGGCTGGTCAATAACAGTTATATTCTTTTGACTACTTAACAAACGCAATTTTTCGAGGCTTTTGCTATCTGTACTCCCATCATTAATAATCAACAGCTCAATATTTTTATAGGTTGATTTATTTACCGATTCAACGCATTCATTAATATATTTTCCCATATTGCAAAATGGCACCACAACAGATAAAAGACCCGGCGTAGAGCATGTCTCCGCGGCAGGCTTAATTTCTTGCTGATATAAAAAAGGAAACTGATTGATTGTTTTTTTATTTTTTATAAGTTCATCAAGAAAAGACCGCTTCCCATGGATCACTTTTTTAAATGAATAATCATCATGAACCCTTTGACAAGCATTGATGCTAATGCGTTGCAAGGATTCATTATTTAATGATAATATTTTTTTTAACTGCTCACCAAAAGAAGATGGTTCATTGTGATCAAATAAAAATCCGGATACCCCCTCTTCAATCATTTCCCGCTGGCCACCTTGTATGGATGCTAAAACAATTTTCCCAATACTCATGGCTTCCATTACCACGTAAGGCATATTGTCTACAATACTTGGCACTATGATTACATTAGCATCCCGGATGGATTCGTTGATCTGTTCCGGCTTTATTTTTCCATGCAATACCAATAAGCCCTTTTCAATGTAACTGGCATACTTATCTTTTACCAACTGCCCCATGGTCTGTACCTCCGGATGATAAACGATGTCCATCCCACCAATTACGTGCAACGGATGCTTAAACTCATTGTCCCATAACTCCTTGAAATATGCAAGTAATTCAAAACTTCCTTTCTGAGGTGAAAGCTTTCCATAATAAACTATTTTATTGTGTTTGAAGTCAGTCGTTCTGTCTGCTTCATTTTGATAGGGGTTTGCAATAACCGCCAATTTTTTTTCATCTATTGCAATATGTTTTCGAATTTCGGCTACAAGAAAATGCGAGGGTGAAATCAATCCGTCGGCAGCAATGATGGCCTGCTTCTCCATTTCACCCGTCCAGAAATCAGGGTAGCGATAAGTAGGCACCCTATTGTATTCCAGATAAATAAATGCAGGTGAATGCAATGTAAGCAGGATAGGAACCCCCGATAAAAATGGATAGCCTGTATGTTTAAATTGGGTAAGATAATAGGCGATACCCAAATAATCCTGAGACTCTATTACATCTGGTTTACCTTCCTTTTCAATCATTAATTTTACCATGCCTGCAAATGCATAAGCCAGGCGGGCCGTGTAACCCAACGATTCATGAAGCTTATTTCTGTTGCTGCTAAATTTTACCAACCGGATATTTTCCGCCTCAGCGGAAATGAAATAATCTTTTACGCTATCATCCTGCGTGAACACCGTTACCGAATACCCCGAACCGGCAAGCATCCTTGCTGTAAAATAACAATAGGTGCTTATGCCTCCACCATGCAAGGGTGGATATTCCGTTGTTAATAACCAGTAGTTCAATCTGTGTATTTTTTAACCTTGTCACTAAATAGGGAACGAAAGCTGCGTTTTCCCATGATCACTTTTATAATGTGGCCTAATTGCTTATACCAAAGGGGGAGAATTTCATATTCATTATCGTACCAATCAATGATGTCATAGTATTCTTTTTCCTGCACTTCTTTACTGAGCGATAAAAAATTTTGATAGAGTATTGTCCTCTTTTTCCAAAGCATAATTTCTACCGCTGATTCTTCCTTTTCTATGTCAAGTTCTGTTACGCCTTTATCTAGCCCACTTTTTTCATTAAAAGTAAACTGCTTTCTAAAATTATCAAGTAAGACTAAATCCATTATTTCTTCGTTAAAAAGAACAAGGATACTACTACCGCAGGGTTGAAAATCCTCAATAACATCTGCAATATTTTCAGAAAGGCTTTCCAGTTTTAGCAATGAATAATTTTGTACCGTTTGCTCAGCGGCACCGGCATGAAAAAAAACGGGCAACTTTATATCAGGTATTCCCTGGCGGATTAAGTAAGTGCTTATTTTGTCTGCCTGCAAAGGATTTTGCTGATATGTTTTTGTATGAGAAAAAATAGGTACAACGTTCGCAGTGCAGGAAGATTTACCGGTAGCAATCAGCAAATACAATTGGGTTAAAACGGCTGAAAAGTCGTTATCATTCTCAAAAAGCTCATCCGATAAAGTGATTATAAATGCATTTGGCATTGATGCTAATGCGATATACAAATCAGGTGTGATTTCAGTTTGACTACTTAAAAGTATATTAAACCTAAGTTGTGGAAACCTATCTATTTCTGCGCTTTTCTTTAATAGCTGCGAAGCGGTAATTGTAAAATATGGTTTTATATCCATGTTATATTCCCTTGATTAAATATCCCTGGCTGGTGACTATCCAGCTCAACATTCTTTCCCATGAATGCGTAATTGTTCCTGAAAAATTATCAAGTACATTACCATCCTCCAATTCTTTCCGAATCTCCAGCGGATCATATCGTTTAAAAAAATCTCTTAACGGTTTTGCTCTGGCCCAAAACATGGTACCCGCAATAAATGAATAAGTTGCTGGCGTGGTCTCATAAGTCTGCACCAGCTTTTTCAATATCCCTCCGTTGATACCTGAAAAATGACCTTCTTCAAACGGTTCATTAATGATGTATTCATTGGTGGCAACTACACCATACCTGTTACTTTCGCAAAATATATCCATTGATTTTTGAATGCTTTTCGCAGAGATAATTTTAAGCAAATCTTTTTTCCATGTGGCGCTTTTTAAAGCCTGCAAACTCTTTTTATCGTGCAACAATAAAATATAGTCAGCCGCTATTTGAAGTTGCAAAAAAAGTTCCATCAAAGCCAGTTTCGCTCCAATATCTTTTCCTTTATTGGAGGTATAGATAATAATGCATCCGGGAAATTTATCTCGTAAAACAGATGAAATCAATTTTTTACCAGGTGTTTCCTGGCAGATATTAAAAAGAAAGGTGGTGTCAAACAGTAGCAGCGGCTCCAATTCAGCACATACTTTTTCATACGTATCTTCATAAAATACGTGATACAAAACCGTTATTCTGTAGCGAGTGATCATTTTGAGATTATAAATAAAAATCAGCGAAGTTTATTAATATTAAAGATTATCATTTTTTAAGATTACATAAAATTCATTTGAATTTCTTACTGTATGAAAGATTTTATGAATTTCAAGGCTTGTGAGCTTTAATCTGTTCAACATACCAATTATTCCCATAAAGCTTTGCGGGGTAAAAAAACTAACATGCGAATCGATGTACGCTCCGGTGTTATACTGATCTACAATGCCCTGAAAACTTTGTAATACCGCACTATCCAAATCAATAAACCCATGGTCATTATTCCAATGCGCTACACAATCATTGTGAGTGCCCTGGCTTACCATTTTTAAAACATCTGATAGCCTTGGACGGGAGTTTTTCTCGTGAAATAATTGCAACACATCGTAGATATCAGATTCTCTTTTAAAGTGGTCAAAACAATACCTCTTATCCGGTACAATCAAATAAATATATCCACCCCTGGCCAATAACCCGCCCAAATTATTTAAAAAAGTAATCAGGCAGGGCATGTGCTCAATATTATGGCTCGAAAAAATGCAATTGAACTTTTCCTTTATCTGCGAATAATCGTTGTCTGCAATAATATAGGAAGGATCAATAATCTTTTCTTTGTTTACCTTAAGATCATTGATATAATTTTTTATCAATTGCTCTTTACTAAAAACATCAATTGAATAATAATCCGAAGAAAGATAATCCAACTGTGGATTGTCAAGCGGACCAATTTCGAGCATTTTGCCTTTTTTCTCAATCAAGTTCACGAAGTCGTTTCTATTTCTAATTTGGCTTGAAATTCTGCCCTCTTCGATACCATGTGTTATAAAATGATTTTCCAATTCTGATTTGCTCATCAGTTTCAGGTCCGGATAGTTTCGATAAATACCATAATCAAAATCAGATAGTTCCAGATAGTCTTTATTCATGTCGATAGTTTTTTCACTTTTTTAGCTCAAAAAAAGCGTTTGTTTTTAATTCTCTTTTATACCTAACTAGTTTGGCGCCATTTAATTTTTTGGCATTTTTTTTATTCTTGATATTTCATCATTCCATTTGTAAGTCAATAATATTTTCCCCTGTTTAATCAGCCGCCTTTTGCCACTCGTAGGCTATTCTTGGTGGAAAAGCGAATTGTATTGCAGTGGTATCAACACCCAGATTATGATTGAAAAAGGGATCATTAACCATAAGATTATTCCATTTATTTAAAATGAAAGATTGTTCTGTTTTAAACCTTGGGAGATTATTTTCATCCAGATCATTTCCACGGGATAATGATTCATGATGCGTTAGCTGTGCAAAAGGGGTCCAAACATTTTTATAGCCGAGCACCGTTAATTTTAAACAGAAATCAACGTCATTGTAAGCAACTTTTAAATTGTCCTCGTCTAAACCTCCTGCTTTTATATACACTTCTTTTCTTACTGCAAGGCATGCTGCCGTAACTGCAAGATAATTTTGCACAAGGTGTAGTTTATTAAAATACCCCGGATCATTCTTATCCCTCTTCAAATAAATATGTATGCCCGGGTGTGCTTCAAATAAAAAAACACCTGCATGTTGAATTTGACCATTTGGATAATACAATTTTGCTCCAACAGCACCCACTTCTTCCCGCATACATTGGCTGACCATCTCATTTAACCAATCTCTGTTTATAACTTCAGTGTCGTTGTTAAGCAAAACCAACACCTCCCCTTTCGAATGCTTTACTCCAACGTTATTCATGGCGGAAAAATTGAATTCTCCTTTAAAGGAAAACACCTTAATCTGCTTATATTCAAGCTGCATCTTTTTGAAATAATCAAATGTGATAGCTTCTTCACTATTATTGTCAATAATCAATATTTCAAAATTTGGATAATCAGTATTTTGGAGTAAACTGCTGATGCAGGTGGATAGTACCTCTACCTTATCCCTTGTTGGAATAATGATGGAAACCAGCGGAGCTTTTTTTGGCAACGCCCATTTAATACGAAAGGAATTGTATACGTTTTCAACCGGTGTTGCACTTTGTGCCGTTCTGCTAAAATGATCCTGCAACGCTCTCAAGCCAGCACTAACTGCATAACTTTTATTAGATATTGTAATTGCAGTAGAGCCACTTAAAGCTCTCCAATGGTAAAGTACATGTGGTATATGGTATATCTGTTCTGGTTTTAAATGTTCTATACAACGTAAAGCAAGATCATAATCCTGGCTACCCTCATACCCTTCTCTAAATCCTCCGATTTTCCTGATGAGTGCATGTTTATACACACCAAGATGGCTGATCATATTTTGTCCATAGAAAAGCTCCCTATTCCAATCAGTTTTAAAATAAGGATCGAATCTATTGCCTGATTCATCCATTTTATCTTCATCACTGTAGATGATTCCCAGGTTTTTATTTTTGTTAAGCACCGAAGCTACCATGTATAAAGAATGTGCTGGCAGCTCATCATCCTGGTCGAGTAAAACAATAAAATCACCGTTTGCAAGTGCGAGCGCACTGTTGGATGCTTTGCTGATATGTCCATTGAATTCCCTGAAAACAATTTTTATACGTTTATCTTTTAATTGGCATTCCTTTAGTAATTTCCGAACATCTTCATTGGTTGATTTATCATCTGCTATACACAGTTCCCAATTTTGATACGCCTGGTTTATTACTGAGTCAATTGCCTTTTTTAAAAAAATCACAGGCGCATTGTAAACAGGCATCACGATTGAAAAAACAGGCTGATATGCAAGACCGGATGAAAGCTTTTTGATAGCAGCAAGGTGTGACGGCGAAATAGTGTCATACAGTTTGCACCATAATTTGTACTCTTCCAGCGAATATTTGTCAGAATGGTAAATTGCCTGTCTAACCTTTTCCCGCAGATCCATTCTGCCGGTTTTTAAAAATGTTGTTACCAATCCTGTATAGAATGACAAATTATCTTCGTCCGGCAGATAGATTTTTTTATACCTGGACATACCGATCTGAAACACTTTTATATTACCTGTAGCCTTTAAGGTAAATTTTGTTAACGTGAAAGTGCTTGCAGTAGTGGTTGGATCAAATCTTAGCTGCAAGATACTAGACGAAAAATTAATAAGGCAAGATATTGTATCATCAACTATGGCAGGTAACCTCCAAATATCTTCTTCGTTGAAACCACGCCCGTAGTCAAAATATAACATCGGCGACAACAACGTTCCATCCACCACTTTGATATTTAGCGATAACCAATACCAACCTGCTTTCAATTGGTTGTCCTTTAAATCAACCAAAAAATAAGGGTCCTTGCCGGTAGATGTATATTCGCCAGAATTGGACGTAGCATTAATATGCTGTGCACAATTCAAATAATATTCAGCCTTTTTAATCCCGCTTTTTGAAGCAACGGTCAACAACAATATGCCTTCTTTTCTATTAGGCCTTAAGTCTTGCTGAGTAGTCGCAGATAAATTTATTTCAGTTTCTCTTTTGGAAGCTATTTTTTTTTTAAATTTCCTAGCTAGCTTCTCTTTTAATACACCCATTAAAGTTCTTTCTTCAAAGGTAGCTTTATACCAATCAATAGTTTTCTGCTGGATTTGTACCTGAGTATTCAATTCATCAATTGCGATTTTTTGTTGCGCCAGTTCTTTCAAAGTGTTGTTAAAGGAGTAGTCGGCAACTTTCAATTCTTCTTTAAAGAAAGATACGGCAGCTAGTGTTTCCTTTTTTTGGCTTTCAAATACCAGGCAATCTTTTAGCAATTTTCTAAAAGCCTCTAATTGGAAGGCTAAAGTATCCCGAAGTTTATTGTTATGCAACTGTTTGTTACTATTCGCTAATTGCTGATTGATTGTAATACCTGAACTATAACTATCCGTGAATAGATTGAGTTTCAATGTAAGACCATTCTCATTTTTTTCCAGCAATTCTTTTAAAAAACCCAATTGCCTGCTGCTTTCACTAGTGAGCTGGAGTTTCATTTCAACCGCCTTGTATTTTTGAGATGACTGGTTAATTATTATTGAAAGTTCATTTAAATTTTCTTGTATCTTATCGTAGTGTAGTTTTATTGTTTGATAATCGTCTTCCAACTCCCTGTTAATTCGTTCTAATTGCATGTTGGTTTCACGCAATTCACTGTTTTGTGTTCTGATTGCTTCCAGGCTTTCTTTTAATTGAGCATTAGTAATAGAGGACTCAATATCACTATTTTTTGCTGTATGATAACTGAACTTCAGTTCAGCATTTAGCATTTTCAACTCTTCCACGGTAAGTGATAAACTTTCATTTTTTTGCCGCAGATCGTTGCTGGTTGCATCTAATAGTTGAGCCCTTTCTGTTAGCTTTAAAAATAATGTCTCCTTGGAGTCAGATGCAGTAATATGCTGATTTAGTAATTGAAGTGTGTCAAACCTATGTTTAAAAAAGCTACCGCGGTCTGAAAAGAAATTCCTTAAAAAAATGTAATACTCTATATCATTACTGTTGGCAAGCAGCGCCCGAATTTCTTTAGGAAAAGCTTCACCTATGGCTATAATGCCGAGGCCATGACCAAATTCGAACTGAAAATGATTGTATTGTTGTTTTAATTCTTCCCATAATTTAAACACACCAAAGTTTCTTTCCCTTACATTGATGTCGTGAAATATTACGATCGCATTTTTTGCTAATTTAGGAAGCCATGTTGCAAAATCATGCTTTACTGCTTCATAAGTATGCAAGCCGTCGATGTGCAGGCAATCGATTGATCCATCTATAAAATAATCATGGGCTTCATCAAATGTTGAACGGATCAATGTTGAAAACCTGGAGTATTCTTTTTGGTTATAGTCCTTCACTTTATCAAAGACTTCTTCCTGGTAAAAGCCAGCATGCTCATCGCCAGTCCAAATATCAATACCCCAACAAGTGCTATCAAGATTTAACCTTTTGACTGCCTGGCAAAATGAAAAATAGGAAACGGCATTATGCACGCCAAGCTCAACAATCATTTTAGGCTTCCAAACCTCAACAATCCAAAAAGCAAAAGGTATATGTTCCATCCATGCAGAAATAGCCAAATAATCTGGTGTCCAAAAAAAGGATGTTTTGTCCATTAAATGATTCGACGCATTTTTTTCTTCCATTTTAACCATTCCTTTTTAAATCCTTTAATTTGTTCTTGAATTCACAGGCCACAGATACTTTGTGTTAACTAAATTAGCTGAATTTTAAAAGCGCCTTTTCGGGCGAATATTCGATGTAACTCAACAGTTGTGAGTAAACAAACTTCAGCTATCTAAAAGAAGTTTTTTTGTTTCCATTATAAAACATTTACAGTTACATAAAAAATAACCTATACTTTTTCTCTCTTTCTAAATATCTTCTCCCTTATCGTTCCTAAAAAGCTTCTTTGTTCATAGGTCTTCTTATACCATTCAATATCATTCTGCAATTTGCTGAGATCGCCCAACAACTTATTGATCAATTGCTTTTTCCCCTCTGCTAAATATTGTACATGTTCCAAATCCTCATTCAATTTTTTAATCATTGTATCCCGCTCAATTTTCTCACTTTTTAAACAGGCGATGTCATTTTCCAAATACTTTTTTATTTGTATAAGACTTTCCTTAATTTCAAAATCTGGGGCTTGCATCATGTATTCATCCTGACTCATGGGGCAATTAATTTAAGTTGTAATTGATTTACTTCCTGATTAAACACAGCCTTTTGATAAAGCAATTTGTAACTGTAATAGGTATTCTCTTCATCAAAAGATTTTTTGCAATAATCTCCCGAATATGTTCCCATTAAACTCATCATGCTGGAGTTATTATAGAACTGAAGTATTTTAATAATCGCTTCATTTTTGCTTTTAAATACGTCTCCATTCAATCCTTTCATCACCAGGTCTTTATTGCCAACACAATCTGTAAGCAATACCGGCTTTTTTAGTGCCAGCGCTTCCAGCACAGAAAAGGGTAATCCCTCAAAATGGGCAGTAGACAAATACATATCTGCATTGAACACAATACTATCAACCGATTCTTTATCCAGCCATCCTGTAACCTTTATGTTTTTTGCAGTCAGTAAATGTCGGTCGCTGCCATCGCCGATCCATACAAATTCGAAGTGTTTAAATTCTTCGAAGTAGGTAGCAATAGCATTAAACAAGGCAGGATCTTTTTGATTTACAATCCGTCCGCTGGTAACAATCCTAAAGCACCCGGTTGATTTAACTTTATCTGGAAAAGGAATAATTTTTTCGAAATGCGTTCCGTTATTGATGTTAAGCGAATCAATGCCGGCACGCTTATAGGCAATCTGCTCGGATGCAGAGCAACACACAACCTGTCCTCCAAAACCTGCTGCTAGCTTTTCGAGTTTTTTATATAAAAAATTAGAGGCAATACTGGTGCCTACCAAAAAGGGGGCGCCATTTGGCGTATAAACAACCTGATTTTGTACACCCAGCAGTCTGCACACCACTCGTCCAATAAAGCCGCTTTTTGAACTATGCAGATGTACAATATCGACAGCTTGATTTTTTATTAGCCTACGGAGGATGGTATAAAGCTCGATGGTTGCCATCGTATCTTTTTGAATGCGCAAACTTCTTTGGGCCGATTTCCACCTCAAAAATTTCACATTTGAGGAAACAAACTGTTTCCTTACTTCAGCAAAACTTATTACCTGCTCTCGTTCGCCATGCACAATAATATGCTGATCATTGGGAAGGTTTTGTACCAATGATTTTATAAAGGTTACAATGCCTCCCGCCAGGGGTTCTACAACATGAACAATTTTCATTTTTTAAAGGATAAATAGGTTGTTTAATAAGGGAGCCACTACAGATAAATCTTTTCAGTTATACTTTATACATCAGGTTTTTAGCCATGAAAATAAATTGGTACGGAATAATCATCATTAGCCGTAATTTGATACCGCCCAAAAAAGAAAGCAACTCATTTTTACTATAAAATGAAATTACCTTTAAACGGCTTTTGAGTTGAATAGATCTGTTTTTTATTGAAATGCCGGTTTCATTGATTTCGCACGTAACCAGATATTGGTTGATGATTGCAGATTTCGTTTCACCGATTATTTCATAAAACAATCCGTAATCTTCTGCATACTGATAATGTTCCGGATATTTAAGTTGTTTTGAGGCAGAAACACGCCACATTACCGTAGGATGAATAAATACATTCCTAAAATTCATGCTTCGCCTGATCTCCCCATGTTTTGTAGGGGTTATGTACTTGTAAGCTAACCCAGTTTTGTTACTCTTAAAATAACACCAGGATCCGATTAAATCGATGTCATTGTTGGATTGCAGGTATTCGACCTGCGTATAAAATCTTTCCCGGGCACAAATGTCTCCACAATCGAGCCTCGCAATAAATTGAATTGAAAAATTTGCATAAATATATTCCAGTCCTTTGTTTAGGGCTATGGTAATTCCCTGGTTATTCGCTAACCGGATAACTTCAATATTTACTTCCTTTGAAAAATGTTCATCCAATTTAAGTTTCGTGACAGGTATTGTGCTCCCATCATCTACTACCAATATCACGTAGTCATCTTTTTTATAGCATATACTTTTAATAGATTCAACAAGACCAACAAAATTGTTGTGAACAGGAATTAAAGCACAGAAATCAAAATTATGTGAAAAAGGTATTTGTGTGGAGTAGCTTTGCATAATGGTAGTGGTGGAATAATTTGCAAAAGTAACTAAACTTCGCTGGTAACGTCTTAATAACTTTAAACGAAAATTAAAACAAATAGAATTTAACAATTTGCCCGGCAGGATCCTTCAAAATGCACGGGTGTTTTATTGACCGAAATGGGATTAAAATCAACTTCATACCAATTAGAAAAAATCGATTTTGGATGTATCACCAATTTAAATACACCGGTAACATCCATTTTTTCGCCAGTGCCATTTCCTATTTTCGTTTTTACCTTATTGCCGGAATTATATGCAGATTCAAGGGTTGCGTGGTTTAATTTTTTATAAACCTTTTCCTTCAACGAAATTTTTCGCAAAAGTATCTGACTATCCTGGCTGTTTACTTTTGAGCATGTTATTAAAAGATTAACATTGACAATTGATATAAAATTTTTCATAATAAAATTAGTGTTATTTGTAAATTATTTACAGTACGTTACATTACACGTCTACCAACGGCTATAAAAACAGTCAATAATTCTTATGACAGCTAAAATCTGGAGATGGTTGCATGATGGAAGTAATAATTAAATAATTTCTATGGTATATTTTTTATATCAGTAATATTTATAGGGCTAGGCAGGAAATATGTACCATAAAGTGCATCGTAATTTTATTCCAACGCAATTTTTATCCGAAATAATTTTCAGCATTTATCTTCTCAACGGAATTCTGGCACATTTATTAAACCTCCGGCAATTGTTGTTGTCATCTGCTGTATCAACGTTTGTAAAACTATTAATCCGTACCATGCCAACGCCCTGGTCCTTTAAACCATCAATTTTTTTGTATAAATCGCAACAGTATAATTGTACTAAGGGCTGATAATTCGTTGATATCGGCTATAAACCAGGCAACCTACAAGTGGGAGGGGAAAATGAAGGAGACAATTTTTACAAGACTTGCAGTAGGGCCAATTTAAGAAACAGTTGATCCAGAAAATACAAATGATCTATGCATCGTTACTTTCCGTACCAACCGCATAAAGCATTTGTATTTTAGTGGGCTGTGCCGGGCTCGAACCAGCGACCCTCACGTTGTCGACGTGATGCTCTAAACCAACTGAGCTAACAACCCGGATTTTTATTCTGGTGCAAAGTATTAAACAAAATTGAATTGGAATAAAAAAATAACCGGCAGCTCTGTGCAGTAGAAATAGTAATAGACCTCAATTATACTTCACATGGGGTAAAATATTGATTTAGCAACAGCGTGGGGTTTTATTGAAAGAGCTTTTCTGCAAATGCTTTACCCTATTTTTTTGTCTTGATGCAAAAAGAAACAAAAAATTAAGGCTGCAACTAAAAAGGCTGAAAAAATAGCTGAATAAGCTAAAATCAATCCGCTGGCTGGCAAAGCAAGTAGCTTAACAATTTAATGACTATCCTCAATTAGGATCAACTTCATTAAAAGAAAACAGTAGAGCTGTAGGCTCGTTTCCGTTTTGCAACAACGGGTTTTAACCCGTTGTGTTTAAAAAAGCTTGTGGTTGAGAGCGTTTGGCTCGGCACATATAGTAGTATATATTGGTAAAATCAAAAGGTTTGGTTACTTGTTGTGGCTTTCCTTATTTGCACCGAATCTACGGTTTTCGATTTACTATCTCGTAGTTTATAAACGGGTTGAAACGCGTTGTTACAATATTAACCGAGGCTACGCCTCTTTGCACCGAATTGCGGAAGTCATTAATAATTTGTAGACCATGCCGGCTCAGGCATCCTTTATTTTTAACGCCCATTAAGCTATTTTTCCAGCACTTTTTAGTTGAGTCTATTCTTGCGGCTTGCGATTGCATTGGATATCAATTCGAAAGCTACAGTTCACCGTTTTATTCCCTGCGCAGTATGGTATATTTACTACCGTATTTAAACTGATCTGGTAGAAAAAAATTGTAGTAGATTATATACCGGGCATATTCACCGAGAAAGTAAAATACAACACTACATTTTCACCGGCAATATTGATAAAATCGGTTCGATTGCGTTTGCATTAGTAATTGTACTTTTATTTACTTTTACGCTTCTATTGGTGGCGGTTAGCATGTTGGCTATTGAAGCATCGGTCACTTTTCAGTTCTGGCTTTTTTAATTTTGTGATCATTTCGTTTCGGGGATACACCGATACGAATACCCGGATAAGGATTGTAAAAAATGGAAACAAGGCGTTAGGTAGTAATATCGACTATCTAATTTGATTCTCGTTTGGTTTATAACTGGTTATTTAAATTTTTTACACCCAGAGAACAAAAGCAAATCGTTATCAATGCAATAGCATGCGCAAATTTATTAGTGCTTTAGTTATATCGGCTAAATGACAGACAATCTAATAAATAATTGAAGAAATTTTAATTATCATTGAATCAATTCAACTTCTATAAAAAAACCATGAGCATTCATAATTTCGCTTTGCTGTTATGCATACTGCAGTTAGTGACACCGGCTATCAGCCAGCCAATTTTATATACCACCGCCAATGCACATTCGCACAATGACTATGCACAGCAAAATCCTTTTGCTACAGCTTACAATGAACAGTTTGGATCCATTGAAGCGGATATTCATTTAAGGAACGGATTGCTGCTGGTAGGGCACGACTCAATAGATTTAAGTACCAACCGAACATTGGAAAACATGTACCTGAAACCATTAGCCACCTACATCAAAACAAATGGCGGCTTTGCTTATAAAGATACCAGCCGAAATTTACAACTGCTGATTGATGTAAAAACAGACAGCGTTAAAACTTTGGATGTGTTGGTGGTTTTGCTAAAAAAATATCCGGTCATTATCAAAAACAATTCTGTACGCATTGTAATTTCCGGCAACCGTCCGGTGGAAAGTATCTACCACCACTATCCATCCTTTATCTGGTTTGATGGGCGACTGAATAAAAATTATACTTCGCAGGCCTTATCAAGAATCGCTCTGCTTAGTGATAACTTTACCAATTATTCAAACAGAAAAGAAAAAGATCCGATTTCAAGCAGTGAATTTAAAAAGCTGTCTAAGCTGGTAGATGCTGCACATAGCCTGCAAAAACCGGTGAGATTTTGGGCAAGTCCCGACCGTGCAGCCGTATGGGCTGTTCTCACAAAACTAAAAGTAGATTATATCAACACCGATAACATTGCCGGGCTCTCCGATTTTTTGCAACAACGCAATTATTCTCTTCGCTTGCTGCCTTACAACCGCATCATCCGATCGGCAGGTGATGTGGTGCGCTTTGGCAATCCCGATCAGGAAAACCATGCACTGGATGCCACCATTTTAACTCCGGATGGCAAAGTAGTGATCGAAGACCGTTATGGCATTGTTGTATTGGATGCCATCAAAAAAACGGTTATTGACCGCTGGACTTTTACGGATATTCCCCGTTACAAAAATTACATGAGCACTTATTCGGGCATCCGCAGTTTTACTGAAAAAGGTAAAGCATGGATATTGTGGAGTGCTGCAGACAGAAGTGGAAAAGGGGCCATTATGATGGCTGAATGGGCAGATGGATTTTTCAATGTGTCTGATATTGCCATTGAAAAAAAAGCGCCCGCAGCAAGTACACTTCCCAATGAAATAGAACTTACCAGAGAACAAGACGGACTATATATTTATGTAGTGCTCAACGGCAACAATGAATTACTAAAAATAAAATGGAGTACTAAAAATATTGTTTGGAGAGTGCCTACCGGCGTTGCCCCCTTTGGACTGGCAATCGCCCATAACAAAATTTATGTTACCAACTGGGCTGGCGCCACTGCAACTGATAGCACCAAAGAACGAGCTGGCGTGCCATGGGGTCTGGCCTATACTGATCCACGGACCGGTGCAACATCGGGCGGCAGTGTAAGCGTATTTGACCCTGCCACCGGAAACAACTTAAAAGAGATTGAAGTCGGCTTGCATCCCAATGCGGTGGAGGCTTCAAAAGATGGTAAATATATTTATGTAGCTAATGGCTCCAGCGATCACATTTCCGTAATTCATACCAAAACAAATACTGTTGCAGAAACCATTGAAGTTGGACTACTAAAAGGAAAATACAGTTTGCAAGGAAGCACACCCAACGGATTAGAGCTAGGCGCAGACAATCATACTTTATATGTTGCCAACGGATTGGACAATGCCATTGCAGTGGTACAACTCGGTAAGACAGCCTCTGCCTCAGGGAAAGGAAAGTCTCATGTAACCGGCTATATCCCAACCGAAGCTTATCCCGGCGGATTAAAAATTATACAGGACAAACTGCTTGTGACCAACCTGGAATCTGACGGGGCCAATGTAGTCAATCAATCAAAAAACGCCCGGTCTATTCACAATCAACTGGGCTCGGTAAGCATCATTCCGTTGCCTGATAAAAAAGCATTGGATGCCTACACGAAGGAGGTAGCCCAACTGAACCTGTTGAACAGAACGGAGCAACTACAACTTGAACCACGGGAAGGTGTAGCCGCCGTTCCTGTTCCGGAGCGATTGGGTGAACCCTCCGTTTTTAAACATGTGGTGTACATCATCAAAGAAAACAAAACGTACGACCAGGTTTTTGGAGATATGCCCATGGGTAAAAACGACAAAGACCTCTGCGTTTTTGGAGAAAAAATTACACCCAACATGCATGCCCTCGCCAAACAATTCGGTTGGATGGATGACTATTATGCTTCGGGAAAATCATCCGCGGAAGGCCATCAATGGACGGATGCCGGCATGGTATCGGATTATGTGGAGAAGAATGTACGTGCCTGGTTTAGAAGTTATCCGCACCGGCAGGAAGACGCACTGGTGTATAACAAAAGTGGCTTTATCTGGAACCATGCTTTGGACCATGGCAAAACAGTAAGAGTGTATGGAGAGGCCTGTACAACTGAATATGACCGTACGTTAAAATGGGCCGATTTGTATGCAGATTACAAACAAGGAAAAAAGCCGCAATGGTATAACCAAAGTACCATTGCAAGGATACGCCCCATAATCCACCCCACCTTTCCGGATTGCGATAACATAGTTTTTAGCGACCAGCACCGGGCAGATATTTTTATGGAAGAATGGAAGCAATATGAACAAGGCGACAGCCTGCCCGACTTGCTGATTGTATCCTTGCCGAATGACCACAGTGCTGGCACATCGCCCAACTTCCCCACGCCCAATGCCATGGTAGCCGACAATGATCTGGCAGTGGGCAGAATCGTGGAAATGATCAGCAAAAGCAAGTACTGGGATTCGACCGCCATCTTCATCACCCAGGATGATTCTCAAAGTGGATGGGACCATATTTCCGCCTACAGAACGGTAGGACTTACCGTTAGCCCGTACAGCAACGGCAAACTGGTATCTACCAATTACAACCAGACCTCCATGCTGCGTACCATAGAACAGATACTGGCCTTACCTCCCATGAATATAATGGATGGTACTGCAAGGCTGATGACCGATTGTTTTCAAAATACCAAAAATGCATTGATGTATAAAAGTCTGCCCAACAATATACCACTTGATCAAATGAACAAACCGCTGCAGGGGCTAAGGGGAAAAGAAAGAAAGTTTGCATTGCAATCGCAGGATGAAGTGTTTAATGAAGTGGATGGCGGCGAAGATGACACCATGAACAAGATCATCTGGTTTTATGCAAAGGGAGATACGAAGTATCCGGAGATAAAATAAAATTGTTTTTTACCACGAATGAACGAATGAAGACAAATGTCTTATTCATACATTCGTGGCATTTCCTGTCCGTGGTTGGTATCCCACTAACACTATTAAGTCCACGACTTTGAATCAGTTGAATCCGACTAAAATGCAACTTGGCCAGTGGAGGCTGTGAAATTGAAATCCATCATTTACATGCATCGCAAAATATCCTTAAACTAAAACGCTTTTTCGTTATTTTTGAAAGCAAGCTACGACCTAAATCATTTTTGTTTGAGTATGGAGATATTTTTGATATTCTAACCGATGGTGCTTTGGACCCGCATGCACTCAATCTACAAACTAAGTTTTATGGAAGATATTTTTGTTAAGACTTTTATTCCAGGCTGTAAATTTTTAGAAACGAATTCAAAGAATGGAATTCATTTCTACGAAAAAGGGCCTGAGTTGTTTGTGCTGGTTGATACTAAAATAGTCGGATCAATCAATATTGATTTAAAAGAGGAAATTGTCACAAGTGTAAATCACTTAAGCAAACCAATTAAATTCGTTTCAATGTATGCACGACAATCCGACTTTGTAG
>JBGSMI010000153.1:0-34453 GCA_041740215.1 Ferruginibacter sp. | reverse complement strand
TCTCCTTTGATGAACTGCAACAGTCTGTTTTTTCGTTGTACACACCGCTGATTATTGTTGGATCGGCAGGAAGTGGTAAAACAGCATTGGTATTGGAAAAGATGAAAACCCTGCCAGGCAATGTCGCTTATATTTCATTGTCAAAATTTTTAGTTGAAAATGCCTCTGGTCTTTATTATGCCAATGGCTACGACAACGAAAAACAAGAAGCGGAATTTCTTTCGCTCAGCGATTATCTGGCTGGTTGGGAAAAACCGCAGGGCCGTGAAATTCATTTCCGTGCTTTTGAACCCTGGTTTGCCCGTCATGCACAGGCCTTAAAAATAAACGAGCCTTACCGGGTATATGAAGAATTTAAAGGCGTTATTACCGGTTCTCCGGTACACGCCGCCTGGCTTACAAAAGAAGAGTACCTTTCACTGGGGGTAAAGCAGTCTATTTTTAGCATGGCCGATCGGGAAAAACTATACACGCTTTTTGAAAAATATATTGTTTGGCTGAAAGAAAACAACTGGTACGACAGCAACATCATCTGTTACGACTACTTAGAAAAAGTAAAGCCACGCTACGATTATATTATTGTGGATGAAGTGCAGGACATTACCAATATCCAATTGAAATGCATCCTGCAATCGCTTACGGCAAAGTCAAATTTTATTTTAACCGGCGACAGCAACCAGATTGTTCATCCCAACTTTTTTTCCTGGTCGAAGGTGAAGACTTATTTTCATCAAACCGGCGATGCAGGTAAGCAGGTAAAAATACTGCAAACCAACTACCGCAATAGTCAGCAGGTAGTGGCTTTGAGCAATAACCTGCTGAAAATAAAAACCCGGCGCTTTGGTTCCATCGATCATGAAAGCAATTACCTGGTGGATACCATCAGCGAGGATAATGGTGAAGTGTTGCTATTTGGCGACGAGGAAAAAAAGAAGGCTGAACTCAACCGCCGCACGCAGCATAGCACTCACTATGCCGTGATTGTTACGGATAGCATTTACAAAGAAGAAGCAAGGCGATATTTTAAAACACCATTGGTATTTAGCGTGCAGGAGGCCAAAGGACTGGAGTATAAAAATGTGATATTGGTAAATTTTGTCTCCAACCATGAAGAAGAATTTCGTGAAATTATCAACGGTGTAACGAAAGAAGATCTGGAAAAAACTGAACTACTGTACAACCGTGCCTCCAATAAAAATGATAAGGATGCCGAGGTTTATAAGTTCTATATCAATTCATTTTATGTAGCCATCACCCGTGCTATCAAAAATATTTTCCTTTTCGAAAAACGCATCAATCATCCTGCGCTACAGTTATTGCAAATGCAGGAAAACAAAAAAGAAATACAGGTAGCCGAAATAAAATCAAGCAGGGAAGAATGGCTGGCAGAAGCGCAACGGCTGGAAGAACAGGGCAAGTATGAACAGGCAGAGCAAATAAGGGCAAAATATTTAGGATACGAATATGTAAGCGCTGAACAACTGGAAATAATTTTAAAACTGGCGCTTGACCCGGCCAAAAAGGAACATGAAGTAAAGAAGGAGCGCAAGCAATTATTTCAGTATGCATTTCATCACCAGCGCTTCGACTGGATAGAACAATTGGCCCAGCTTCAATTTCAGCGAGCCATGTTGTTGATGCGTGAAGTAAGGCAACACCGCAAAGACTTTGGTAAAAATATCAGGCTTGGTCGCAGGCAGGATGTGCTTGCCACGATTGACAAATATGGGCTCAGTTTTACCGCTGAAGAAGGCGCAACAGCTTTGATGCTTGCCTTGCACCATGGTCAGCATGAACTGGCTACAGAGCTGCTAAAACGAAATGCCTCCATTCGCCAAACGGATCAAAATGGCTGGATGGCCATTGATTATATGATGGAGGGCTACTACAAAAACACGCTGTTGAAACACCAGCAAATGGCCGGTTTGCAAACTTTGCGGCAGTTTTGGCATTTGGCAAAACCACCAGCCATCGTACTGGAAGTATTTAATCACCAATTGCAGATTGGGGGCAACAGCATGCTTTACTTTTTGGTAATTGCCATGCGCACAATGCAGGCCACGCAGGCAAATAAACTAAAAATAACCTGGCCCGGCGACGATAAGCGTGTGCTGATAACCGGTACTTTCGACATAAACGATGCGGTGAAACTGGCCGCCCTTTTACCGGATGAAATACTGCCACCCTACCGCAAAAACCGTTCGTATATTAATAGCGTGCTTGCATCCAATGAAATCAGTCGCAGAGGCCAGACTGGCTGTAAAATGGTTTTTGAAAGAGTGCAAAGAGGGTGGTATATTTTGAATCCGAATATTACCTGGAAGGCAACGGCATAATATTTTTTGTGCGCCTAAAAATAATGAATCCCCGATTACTTACGGGGAGTTATCAAAATAGGGCGTATTTAAAATTGTCGCAGCTCAATGCAGGGTTGCTAACCTTTTTTAAATGTTTTTAGCAGAAAAGAACCTGCACAAGGTTGGCAACACTTCCGACAATTTTAAATGCACGCTCAAAATAGTAAAATGAGCGATTCAATAATGAATACGCTTATCTAAAAAAGCCCAAGGATAGCAGTAAAAAAAACTTTGTGTTTAGCGAGATTTCTACAGGCGATTTTTAATAATTTTTGAACATATGCTGCTTTTATGATTGTTTGATTTATGGTTCCGAATGAATTCCACTACAACGATATTGGTTTTCCCTGCTTGGGAAATATCAGCTTTAATTGCATTACATTGTTGGTTTTCAATTGTGCCTTTATAATAGATTCATTGATACCGGTCGGCTTTATATGTGTAATAATGATGGGTACCTGTTGCAGCTCATCTGCACTAGCCAGTAAAGCCAGTTGCTGCATTTCCTTCATAAGTACAGCCGGCGAAAGATGCCCAAATAATTTACCATCAGGTTGTTCATTCAGGAAAGATGCTTCAATAAAAATATCTCTTAACTGATTTGCTTTTACCAATGTTGTAATGGCATGCCAGACTTCATTCAACCTGGTTTATTGCTCTACTTCATCTCCACCGGTATCGGCCAGATAAAGTACATAGGCATCGCCGCTATTGATTAGAAATGTGGTGCTTTTATTTGGACTTGAATGACTTAATTCGAATGTCTGCAATTGCATGCTTGTATTGGTCAGTGTGATTACCGAATCTGGATTCAAGTAGACGGAATGGTATTTTTTAGGTACGCCGTTTCGAATCTATCGCCAAAATTGGCCCGGCTTTTCCAACCAAAATATTTATCCTGTATGATCTCGAGACAACAAGAAACTCCGTAAAGATTCTTGAATGTATCGCCTGGTGAATTGATGATAAGGCCCGCCAGATGATCAAGGTGCGAATGAGATATTAAATATCCCTGAATATTATTTTTTAAAATATCCTGAGAAGCAGGAAACAGTTTCTTATTTTTATTTTTATAATGCCCGCATCCAGCGTACCCGCATCCAGGCATTCATATTGATGGCTTCCTTTTACGCCCAGCATATAGTTGCTAAGATTGCTTTCATCCGTACCGCCATAAACACCTAACGGAATTACCTGAAATACGGGCTTATTCTGTGCTCAACAGTAACATTAACGGCGAAAAGCGCCAACAAAAAGACAATGAGCCGACTGCTCATACATTTTACAATTGGCGCATTTTTAAAATCAGTTTTTATGCTGGTATTTAAACTATCGCCGACATTCGGCACTAAGGGTGAGACCGTTTAAATTTTCGATGGTTGTTACCACCACAGATCAGACAGCTTTAAACTTTCGCCAACATTCGGCACCACAGGTGAGACCGCTCTTCGTTTACTACTCATTACTCATCTGTTTTTTTAATACCGTTGATGCCCGCCGAGATACCAGCGGGATGACCGATCCGTTCCAACGGTCTGGCCTGCGGTACCGACCGCTTTATGCCAGCAGTTCAACGAACTATACCTATTTATTAGAAGGGCTTATTCAAATAATAAAGTTGATAATACAATGATGACAACCATCATTCATCATTCAGTTCTCATCATTGATTTTTCATCTCTCAAAGCTCATCATCCTCACTCCATCTTCAAACTCTTCACCGGGTTGGCCACGGCTGCCTTGATGGCCTGGAAACTCACCGTTAAAAATGCAATCAGCATTACTACGACTCCCGCAGCAGCAAACACCTCCCAATTAATATCTATTCGGTAAGCAAAACTTTCAAGCCACTTATTCATTGCCCACCATGCCAGCGGGAAAGCAATCGAACAAGCAACTATAATTAATACAATAAATTCTTTTGCCAATAGCTGCAGGATACTGCTTACTGACGCACCCAGCACTTTGCGGATGCCAATTTCCTTCCGGCGGGTATTGGAGACGTAGGTTATCAAACCCAATAAACCTAAACAGGAAATCAATACTATCAAACCCGCAAAAAAACCAAACAGCCGGGCCGTTTTATTTTCTGCTTTATAGGTGTTATCAAAAACAGCGTCAAGGAAATTATATTCGAAAGGTTTACCTGGAAAAAATTGCTTCCATAGTTTTTCTACCTGTTGTATTCCGCCACCAATTGCGCCTGCTTTTAATTTGATGGCCATCTGTCCTTCCCATCCTTCATTTAAAGAATAGATGGCAGGCATGATGGTAGTTTTAAGGTCAGCGTGATTGTAATCTGCAACAACTCCTACTACTTCTCCCCGTATGGGTACTTCTTCATACGAGCCGTCTGGTTTGTATTGAAATGTATAATACCCGGTCTTCCTGCCATCAATCGTTTTCCAGTTAAAATATTTTTTTGCTGCTTCATTAATGAGGAAAGCCTTTTTATCAGCTACGGAAGATGCGTTTAACATTCTTCCCTCAACCAATTTGATGTCAAACGTTTTCAAAAAGTCTTCATCAAAAGTAAGCCGCATAATGGAGGCATCTTTTGCTCCGGAGGGTACAAAATCGCTTACCAGTTTTTGCCCCTGTAACAGTCCACTTCCAGGCAACCCGTACGCCCTTGTAACTGCTTCAACCGAGGCCATTTTTTTTACTTCCTGCTTAAATACTTCTTTCACATTTGCGGGAGCATCTCTTAAATCAATTGTAAGAATTTGTGAGCGTTGGTACCCGAGATTTTTATTTCGTACGTAACTCAATTGCTGATACGTAATAAATGTGGCTGCAATCATCACCACAGAAACTGTAAATTGTAGTACTACTAATGTCCTGCGTAAAATTTGTTTGCCACCTCTATTTACAGGCTCTCCTTTTAAAACTGTTGCGGGGCGATAAGATGAGAGCATCAAGGCTGGATAAATTCCGGCAAACACACTCAACAAAATAAACACTATAACCAGGTAAATCATACTGCGGAAGTCAATTAACGACAGAAGTGAAAATTTCTTCTCCAGTAAACCATTTAATACAGGCAAACTAAAACCAGTTACTGCGAAGGCAAGCAACAATGAAATAAAAACAAAAAGTGCTGCTTCCAATATAAACTGCCAGCGGAGTTGGTTTTTAGAAGACCCCATTACTTTTCGAACCCCAACCTCTTTTGCTCGTGAAGCTGCAAAAGCAGTGGCAAGATTGATGTAATTAAAAGAGGCCAGTAGCAATATGAATAAGGCAATCAAAGAAAAAATATAAACATAGGTAACAGGGCTTGAAGCAATCAATGAGGTGTTGAGATAAATATCCCGGAGCGATATCAATTTCAATTTCCAAACTCCAGCAGCATTCGCATCATTCAATTGTTTTAGATAAGCAGGAAACCGGGATTCTATTGCAGCAGTTTTGGTGCCTGGCGCCAATAATAAATAGGTCCATCCACCACCACCCCAATAGTTATTGGTTACATCCCAGCCAATCAACTCATTTGCGTTCGCATAATTTGCAAGAAAATCAATTTTGAGATGTGAGGCTTCCGGTAAGTTTTTCATAACACCTGTAACATGCAGCTTTGTTTTATTGTCATAAATAAACTCACGACCTAAAGGATCTTTATTCTGAAAATATTTTTGAGCGATCGATTCAGAAATCACAACACCGTATTGTTCTTTTAATGCAGTTGCTGCGTTTCCTTTCAGCAGTGGAAATGTAAATACATCAAACACCGTACTGTCAGCAAAATAAAAATTAGCTTCATAATAAGCATTTTGCTCAAACTTAATTAAAGGGTTTGCATTTTTTAACCGAACGGTTTTTTCTACCTGTGCAAACTTTGCTTTCATATCACCGGCCAGCTTACCACCACTGGCCCGGTTATTTTCAAATTGCTGCAGCAATACAATACGGTCAGCATTTTTATTAAAGCGGTCATACGCTAATTCCTCTTTTACGTACACGGTGATTAACAAACAGCAAGCAATACCGATCGTAAGCCCAATGAGATTAATGGAACTGTAGAGCCTGTTTTTAAAAAGATTTCTAACCGTAATTTTTAAATTTGTTAAAATCATAGCCGTTTTTTTATTCTGTTTTCAAACTTTTAACCGGATTAGCCAACGCTGCCTTGATTGCCTGAAAACATACCGTTAATAAAGCAATCAAAAATGCAATGGAACCGGCAACAACAAATACCCACCAGGCAATATCAATGCGGTAAGCAAAATCCTGCAACCATTTATGCATAGCCCACCAGGCCAATGGTGATGCAATTAAAAAAGCGATGAATACCAACACTAAAAAATCTTTTGACAACAATGATACGATGCTCTGCACACTGGCACCTAACACCTTACGCACGCCAATTTCTTTTACTCTTGATTCCACCGTAAAAGTTGCCAGTCCAAACAAACCAAGGCATGCAATAAAAATAGCCCAAATAGCAGCGGTAGAAAAGATACTGCCATATTGCATTTCAGCCACATAACTTTTGTTATAGTTATCGTCTACAAAAAAATACTCAAATGGATTACCTGCAAAACTGGATTTATACATTTTTTCAAGCGAGGCAACTTTTTCCCGTACCTGGTCGGTGCCAATCCGGATGCTGAAATAGGCATTGCTATTTTGAGGATAAAAAATAATGGGATCGATCGCTCTTT
Source organism: Ferruginibacter sp. (assembly GCA_041740215.1). GTDB lineage: Bacteria > Bacteroidota > Bacteroidia > Chitinophagales > Chitinophagaceae > Ferruginibacter. Next base: position 27,432 of record JBGSMI010000153.1, on the reverse strand, counting down.
GCAGGCTGGTGTGGTGGTAATCTTTTACAACTCCTATCACTTCCAGCGCTCTTTCATCCCATTGCACTTTGGTGTGCAGGGCTTTTTCAGGACTTTTAAAACCCAACTGTTTGATAGCCGTTTCATTCATCAGTACTTTGCTGTTATCGTTCCATTCTACTGCACATTCGGCAGGTGTAAAATTTCGGCCAGCCACCAGGTCTATCTCGTAGGTTTTAAAATATCGGTCACCAATCAGTGCAAATGAATACAGTTTTAATTCATCTCCCTTTACGGAACCTGGTTGCGTAAACCCACTGGTAGAAAAATTGTACCAGCCGCCGGGAATAGTGCCGGAAGCGCAATAATCTTTTACAAAACTTTGAGAAGCAATTTCATTCCAGAAAGCACTACGCCTGTTTTTATACGTGCTATCTTTTCCAATCTCGGGGCCTCGTATAACCAGCAGTTGGTTGGTGTTGATGCCCAGGTTCTTATTCTGCATATAATGCAGTTGCGAATAAATAAGGATGGTGGCAATGATCAACACAATGGAGATTACAAACTGTGATACCACCAGTGATTTGCGCAATAAAACACCACCGTTAGTTTTGATTATTTTCCCTTTCATTGTTTGAATGGGATTGAATTTAGACAAACTAAAAGCAGTGTAGGCCCCCGACAACAAAGAGCCACCAATCAACAATAAAAAAGCATACCACCAAATTGAAGTGCTTGCCAATGTTTGCAGCGAAAGTGCTTTACCAACCAGCGAATTAAACAACGGTTGCAACAAGAGGATTAAAATAATGGCGAGTACAAAAGCCAACAGGTTCACCAAAAAAGATTCGGTTAAAAACTGGGCAATTAAATTTCCCCGCGAGGCACCAATCACTTTTCTGATACCAACCTCACCGGCACGTTTAAATGAATTGGCGGTAGAAAGATTTACGTAATTGAACCAGGCGATCAGCAATATCAAAAAAGCGATGGCGCCCAGCATATAAACATATTTAATGTTGGCTGTGGTCATTAAAGTTTCATTGACCGACCTGCCCAAATGCAAATCTGAAAAAGCCTGCAGTCTGAATCGTACGCCGTCCTTATCTCTTTTCAATTCCTCTCTTAATGCGGTTAATTTCTTTTCAACAGCGGCTATATCAGTGCCCTTATTCAAAGTAAAAAACGTACCGATGTATTGCGATTCCAGGTTATTAAGTGCTGCCCAGGAATTACCATTCAGATTAGCTGGATTTTTTAAAGTCTCCAGTGAAAAAACCATATCATACCGGATATCTGAATTGTCGCCCATGTTGTTAAACACACCTTCAACGGTATAAGGCGCAGTGCCAAACTGGTTGTAAAGCGTGAGCACTTTTCCAATTGGATTTACACTACCAAAATATTTTTTAGCGGCGCTTTCTGCTAAGAAAACGGCATTGGGTTTTGCCAGCGAGGCGGCATTGCCAGCCATTAGTGGAAAGCTAAAAAACTGAAAGAAATTACCATCGGCGTAGCCAATATTTTCCTCCCGGTAGCTTTGACTGGCATTGTCATTTCCCTTTACAATACCTTTTGCGATCGCCTGTTCAAAACGACAAAATGCTTTGATCTCGGGAAAACGTTGCTGTGCCTGCAATGCCCAACCGGGTTCAACTTCTGGCCAGGTTTTACCTTCTTTGTCTTCATTGAGCATGCGAACAATCTGCGGCAGGTTGGCATGAAACCGATTGACACTTTTTTCCAAACTGATGTATTGCATTAGCAAAAGAAACGCCGCTATGCCCATTGCCAGACCAACGATATTGAGGGCAGCGTACACCTTATTGCGGAAGATATTTCGGAGGGCTATTTTTAAAAATGTTTGTATCATGGTGCAGTTTTGATAGTTGATGTTTGGAAGAACATGCTGACATTTTCTAATGTACAAACAAATTGTCAATACCTGTGCCAATGACAAAAGCCTTTACTGGTAGGGATTTTACATTGTTAAACAATAACAAGTGTTCGAAAACGGACAGTTGTTGTACACATACGGACATTGTTTGGAAGCCCCCTGCCTCTAAAGGGGAGGCCTGCGATGTTTATTCTTTTTCACCTGATGATTTAAATTTGAAAGGTCACAATTCCTGAACTTTAAATTATCCTGATATTTACTTTCCTGCATCTTCATCAGCACATTATCAAATTATCACATTAGCACATTGCCAATTACTCCGTCCTCAAACTCTTCACCGGGTTGGCTATGGCTGCTTTGATAGATTGAAAACTCACGGTAAGCAAAGCGATTGTTAAGATTGCAATAAAAGGCAATACGAAATACATCCAATGAATATCAATCCGGAAAGCGTAACCCATCAGCCAGGTGTGAATGGTAAACCATGCAAGCGGCGCTGCCACCAAAAATGCAATCAATAAGAGCAAGGCAAATTCCTGGTATAATAATTTGAGTATACTGCTTACTGAAGCCCCTAACACTTTGCGAATGCCAATTTCTTTGGTGCGTTGTAAAGTAGTAAAGGAAGCCAGTCCGAATAAGCCCATACAGGCAACCAATATAGCGAGCATGGTAAACAATCCGAATACCTGGCCAAAGCGCTGATCGGCCTTGTATTGCTCGTTGAAGTGATCATCCAGGAAAAAATATTCAAATGTATTGCCTGGGAAAAAACTGTTCCATTCTGCCTTTACAAAATTAAGGGCCTGGCTTGCCTGCTCTGCATTGGTTTTAATGGAAACATGCCCTCTTACATCGGGAATACAACGAAATATCAATGGCTCAAAAGCTTCGCGTAAAGATAGGTGGTGATAGTTTTCAACAACGCCTGCAACGGTATATTGCTCATCCCAAAAATCAATTTTTTTACCAATGGCTTCCTCTGGTTTATTAAACCCCAACTGTTCAATTCCCTTGCGGTTAAATATTACGGCGTGGTCATCCGTTGTGTATTGCTTTGAAAAAATGCGGCCCGCAATTAACTTTAAATCGTAGCCCTTCATATAGTCAAAATCAACACCAATTACCCGGTATTGCTTTTGGGTAGACTCATCTGTACCAACCAGTTTTATTCCTCCGGCATTCCAGTCAATGGATCCTCCGGGAATACTGGTAGAGACGGTCACCGTGCGAATGGAAGTCTGCTGCTGCAACCGCTCTTTAAATGCAGTCATTTGCTTTGCAAAACTGCTGTCATTTTGAACAATGGGCGGCTTTACTACAAGCGTTTGGTCAATATTTATTCCGAGCGACTGTTTGCGCATAAATTGAATCTGGTTAAAAACGGTAACCGTACCAATCAGTAAAAACAAGGATGCTGCAAACTGAAATACTACCAGTGATTTCCTTAACGTGCCCCCTTGTTTTGTGCTGATCATCCGGCCTTTTAACACCTGGATGGGCTTAAAACCTGATAGCACAAAAGCAGGATACAATCCGGAGAAGAATACCCCAACTGCAAACAATGATACCATCCCAACCCAGAAACCAGGTTTCGCAAACAATGAATAAGAAATTTGCTGGCCGGATAAATTATTGAATCCGGGAACAGAAATGAGAACGATCAAAAAAGCCAACATCAATGCGATACCATTCAGCACAGCGGATTCAGATAAAAACTGTATCATTAGTTGCCGGCGTTGCGAACCAATGGCTTTTCGGATACCCACTTCTTTTGCCCTGCTGATGGCACGTGCTGTTGCAAGGTTTATATAATTTACCCAGGCAATTACAATGATAAAAAATGCAATGCCCAATAAAAGGTACACTGTTTTTCCATCGCCGGTGGGGCCGGGTTCCATAATATAATGTGAGTATAAATGAATGTTACGCAATGGCTGTAGCAGGTAGGTAACGGAAGCGTTGTAACGTTTCATATCTGCACCGGCAAATTTATCTACTACCGGAACAAACTTCTTTTCCACCAAAGCCGGATCAACGCCTTTGCGCAGTAACAAATAAGAAAGGCATCCATCACTCGTCCAGGCAGTCTCCGGATTGTTATCAACACCACGAAATTTAATAAAGGTGGCGTATGAAAGCAACATATCCGGCCTAAGCTGGGTATTGATGGGCGCATCTTTATACACCGCCTTTACGGTGTAATCCGTATTTCCATTCAGCTTAATTGTTTTGCCAACGGCACTAACAGCACCAAATATCTTCTTTGCAGTAGTTTCGGATAGTGCAATTGTAAATGGATCAGTCAGTGCCGTATTCCCATCTCCCTCAAGCAGCGGATATGTAAATATTTTAAAGAAAGAAGCTGTTGCAAAAAACACCTTCTCAATCTTTAAAGGCTGGTTATTAATCTCGGTAATTACCTCGCCATTCGACACCAGTTTTACATAGTCTTCCACTTCGGGTATCGCATCTTTAAATGAATTGCCTGCAGCAAAAGCTCCCGCAGCCCATTGTGTGCTGAGCTTTCCATTATCATACCGATCCTGTTGCACCCTGTAAATACGATCCTTATTGGCATGGAAATTTTCGAAGCTTAGCTCAAAGGAAACATACTGCAGAATCAGCAGACAGGAAGCGATGCCAATGGCGAGCCCCAAAATGTTAATACCGGAATAACCTTTGTGACGGATAATATTTCGCCAGGCGATTTTAAAATAGTTCTTTATCATTTTAGACGGTTAAAGGTTGATGGTTCATGGTTGATGGTTCATGGTTGATGGTTCATGGTTGATGGTTCATGGTTGTCATGAAAGCGATCGTAGCTCACTTCATCCTTGCTGTATAAAATAATAAGCATACAGCAGGCAAGGCCCAAACTAAGGCCTAATATATTGATGCTGCTATAAACTTTATTACGCAAGAGATTTCTCCAGGCAATTTTAAAATAGTTGTTTAATAAAAAAATATTTTTCATAATGTTGTTTTTACCCCCATCCCCTGGGGGGATTGTTTTACCACCATCTCCTAAGGGGAGGTCTTCGAATTTTTTACTTTCTTCGTCCGATTTTTTTATTCAAAGTGCTGTAATTTTTTAACTAGCAATTGCTTTTCAATTAAGCACTGTTGTGTCAGCCGATAGCTATCGGCTCACTTGTACAATTACAGCAATGAGCAACAACCAAAAGAATCATACTATATATTCGATCTTCATTGGCATTTTTCGTCCCCAGAAGACAGTCGTTCTTACGTTATTAAATAAAAACTACAACCTGCTTACTCCTGTCCTGTCCCTCCCCTTTGGGGAGGTTAGGTGGGGCCTTTATTATTCCGCCCTCAAACTCTTCACCGGATTTGCCAGCGCTGCTTTGATCGCCTGAAAACTAACCGTAAACAAAGCGATCAGCATTGCTGCACCTGCAGCCAGTACAAATATCCACCAACTGATATTGGTTTTGTAAGCAAAATCCTGCAACCAGGTATGCATGGCCCACCAGGATAATGGGAATGCGATTACGCAGGCAATCAACACCAGTTTTAAAAACTCTTTCGATAACATATTTGTCACCTGCGACACACTTGCACCCAATACTTTCCGGATACCAATTTCTTTCGTGCGTTGTTCGGCGGTGTAGGTTGCCAGGCCAAATAAACCAAGACAGGCAATGAAGATTGTCAGCAAGGCAAATATGTTTAGAATGCGACCGGTTCTTTGTTCTGCTGCATAAGTTTTGATATAGAGCTCGTCCATGAATGCGTATTCAAAAGGTTCTTCGCTGCCGAATTTTGACCACTGTTGTTTCATGGAATTTAGCAACCCGGCAATATCCGTTGCTCTTACTTTTACAATCAATCCATTGTCAGGATTAAGCGTCATCAGCAGTGGCGTAATTACTTCGTGCAAGGATTTAAAATGAAAATCTTTTACCACTCCGATCACCGTGTAAACAAAATTATTTCCTCTATCGCTATTCTGTCGGGTAATTCTTTGCCCTACGGCATTAGATCCCCAGCCAAAGGCCCTGGCTGCTGCTTCGTTGATGATAATGCCGGATGAATCAGTGGTAAGCTCCGGCGAAAAATTTCTGCCTGCTGCCAGTTGCATTCCCATGGTTGGAATGTATTGTTCATCCACATGATATTCGAGCGTTCTCATAATCTTGTTTTCATTTCCTTCGGGGTAAGCCAGGGAATTATTGCTAAAGCTTGGTCCTGCTGGTTTATAACCAGAAACGGTAACATTCATTACACGGCTGTCTTTCAGCAGCTCATCTTTAAAAACCCTTTCATTCTTTCCCAGCGACCATGAATTTGATAATACCATCAATTGGTCCTTATCATAGCCCAGATCTTTATTTTGAATAAACTGCATTTGCTGATAAATAACAATGGTGGCAATGATCAATCCGACGGAAATGAAGAATTGAAAAACCACCAGCCCGCTTCTTAAAGTAAAACCTTTTGTACCTGAATTTATCCGGCCTTTTAATACAGCAATCGGTTTGAAAGATGAAAGAAAAAAAGCAGGATAAATCCCAGCCACCAGACCAACGAACAATCCCAATGCGAGCAAGCCAATCACCGACGGGATGCTGAATCCGATGCCCAGGTCTTTCCCGGAAAGCTCATTGAATCCCGGCAATGCCAATTGTATCAACAGGAAGGAAATAAGCACGGCAATAAATGTAAGCAGTACGGATTCTGTCAAAAATTGTTTGATCAGGGTGAATTTGTCGGAGCCCATTACTTTGCGTACGCCTACTTCTCTTGCCCGTTTTGATGCACCTGCAGTTGAGAGGTTGATAAAATTAATGGCCGCTATCAACAACATAAATGCAGCGATGGCGCCAAAGATGAATACATATTTTTCATTGCCACCCGGTTCTAATTCTGAGGTGGTTGCTGAATGCAGGTGAATATCTTTCAACGGCATCAGAACGAAGCCTAGTTCGTTGCCCTTTGTACGAAACTGTGTGAGACTCATGCCCATGGCCTGCAATATTTGCGGTCCCATATATTTCTCTACCATATTGGGCAGTTTGGCTTCCAGCTTTTTATAGTCGTACCCTTTTTGCAATAACAAATAAGTGTAGAAATTCGATTCCATCCAGGAGTTTCCCTTAGCCTCCGGCAAAGTGGCCATGGAGCCAAACATATCAAAATGAAAATGAGAATTAACAGGCAGCTTTTTGATAACACCGGTTACCTTGAACAGGGCATTGTTACTACTTTTAAAGGTGAGTGTTTTGCCTACCGGCTCTTCATCACCAAAATATTTTTTTGCCAGCTCTTCTGTTATTACGATTGTATTCGGCTGCAGCAGTGCCGTAGCCGGATCTCCTTTTACAAAGGGGATTGTAAATACCTTAAATAAATTTGCGTCTGCAAAAGCAAATGATCCCTCATTGAATTTCTTATCCCCATAAACAATCTTTGGCGTTCCATAGGTACGAAGCCTTACTGCGGCTTCTACCTCCGGATAATCGTTTTTCAAAGCTTGTGCTGTGGGTGGCATTACGCTGCCCTCATTGATTTTGCCACCGCTGATATTGGCTTTAAAATGTACCCTTACTATGCGGTCTGCGTTTGTATTGAATTGATCATAGCTTAGCTCCTGCTGCACAAAAAGCACGATGATAAAACACACCGAAATACCAATGGACAACCCCATTATATTGATCAACGAGAAAGCCTTGTTCTTAATAAGATTTCTCCAGGCAGTTTTGAAATATGTTTTTATCATGGCAAAAACGCAGTTTGCCGTATCGGGATCAATAGCCATGCCACGGTCAAAACCTTTGCCAGTCAATACTTTGAACCCATCTCAAATAAAAAGTGTCCGAAAACGAACAGTTCAGTGTTTGATTTCGGACATAGTTAGCAGGACGTTGAAAGTTGAAGGTTCGCAGCGGTCGGCACCGCAGGTCAGACCGCTGGCCCTGGGAAAGCAAAAGGTTGTAGGTTCGAACCGTCGGCTTCTACCGCCTAATCCCCTTTAAGTACCTTGGAGGCTTTTGTATTGAATGCCACCCAGATTCTGGAACTTACAGTGATTGCTGCAATTACCAACACACATGCAAACGACACCCATAACGTAGACAAAGCAACACCAACATTAATCGTGAAAATCATATCCATTAGTAATTTGGCTAACCTATACCCTGCAAAACAGCCCAATACTGCCGCTGATAAAAAGATCAGTACATACCCCTTTAGTATTAACTGAAAAATATGCTTTGCCTCTGCACCCACCACTTTCCGAATGGCAATCTCTTTCATTTTTTTTAGTACAGTTAAAGATATCAATGCAAACAATCCCGTTGCAGTGAGCAATACCGATATGATGGCGAACCAGAAAAACACGGTTGCAACACTCGCATTTACACGGATAGATTCTGCGGCCGCCTGGCTTTGATAATAACCGTTAAATGGTTTAAGCGGAAATATTTTTTTCCAGACCGTCCTTGTTTGGTCGTACACTTTTACCAGTTCCCCCGGCCTGGTGTGCACGATCAACTGAGCGTATTTTGATGCCACTACCGTACGCATGGCAAAGGGTTGCATTGCCTCAAAAAGATTGCCTGTTGTAAAGTCTTTCAGCACACCCACCACCGTGCATAAACTGGTATCCATTCTTATTTGTTTACCTACCGCTTCTTTATCTGTCCAGCCAAAACGGAACGCCAACTGCTGGTTGATTAACATCGATTTTTGAATATCCCCTTTTCCTTCCTCATTAAAATTTCTTCCGGCAACAAGTTTTAGTTGCATCGTATTAATGTAATGCTCACCCACGTCCAAATACTGGCTTTCTTTTTTTTCATTACCCCACTCTAAAGAAACTGTGCGCTGCCGGAAACCAATGTGTTGACGGGTACCCGCTATTGCATCAACGCCCTGTATTTTATTTACTTCGTTTCGCAAAGCATGGAAATCATTTTCCGACTCAACATAAAACCCAATCACATTGTCTTTATCATATCCATAATCATAATTTTTCTGGAAGTCGGCATTTCTTGAAAAAGCCATACCTGCAATAACTGTGATAAAAGATATTACAATTTGAAAACCCAGTAGTAACCTGGAAAAAACATTGCGTCCGCCAAATTTTACAATACCACTAAAAATATCGGCCGCATTAAAACGGCTGATATAAAATGCGGGATAACTGCCCGCCAATATGGTAACGCCCAATAAGATACTAGCAAATACTAAGAGCAATGTGTAATCAGTAAAATAATTGGCAGATAAATTAATAAAACTGAACATGGAACTGTAAACCGGCAACCACCAGTTATTGATGAACACAGAAAGGAGAATGGCGGCCAATACGATTAACAGGCATTCAGCTAATTGCTGCAACACAATTTGTCTGCGAGTGCCACCCATCACTTTGCGGATTCCCATTTCTTTTAAGCGCCGGTTACTTTGTGAAATGGAAGTATTTGCAAAGTTTAAACATGCAGATAACAATACCAGCAAAGCCAGCACAAACGGACCATAAGCAGCGGCATCTCCTGGCCTTTCCACCAGGGCATTGCTATCCAGCATATTGGATTGCGCTGCCATACGTTGCAAGGAAACCAATTTGAAAGAAGTAATTTTAAGATCCGTCCGGGCCTCCTGCTGAAGCGGAATATATTTTACCAAATCATGTTCAAGCCGGGCAGCATCTGCAGGATTGGATAATTTAAGAAAGACAGCATTGGTAAACCAGCCCCAATCATCCTTTTGTATTGCAAGGCCATCGCCTTTTATATTGTTATCGATGTTGGTGATCAATTCAAACTGAAAAGTGGAATTATAAGGCGGGTCTTTTAACACCCCTGTAACGCTCAATATTTTTTTATAATCCTGCGCCGAATAAAACAACAATGTTTTGCCGATGGGATCAACATTGCCAAAATATTTTTTTGCAGCTTGCTCTGTAATAACGACCGTTGATTTGTCATCCAGGTTGATTACTCCTTTTAGCAGGGAAAAATTAAACAGCTCAAAAAAGGCAGGATCTGTAAAACCGGCCTCGGCTGTAAATGGCTCATTTTGGTCGGCTTTGATATCAAGGCCACGGCTATCCCAACGAACCACCTGCTGTATACCCGAAAAATCCTGCTTCGCAAAATTGGCCAGCGGTAAAGGGCAAATCCCCTTCATCATATCGTTGCCCTGCATCTTGGTAAGTACCCGAAAAACCTGGCTCCGGTTGTTATGAAAGTCGTCGAAGCTAAAACTATACCGCCATGCCTGCACGCCCCATACCAATGCAGCAATACCCAGACTAAGACCAATGATATTGATAGCCGTGTAAAGCTTATTACGCCAGAGATTTCTTATAATTATTTTAAAGTAGTTTTTTAACATGGCGATGTGGTTGAGGGTTGTATTGTTGAATTGTTATATTGTTGAATTGTTATATTGTTATCCCGATAGCTAATGGGAGTTGATGGTTGTGTCGGTTATTGAATACTGACATCTATTTTCATCAGCTCATTATCAAATTAGCTAATTAGCACATTTCCCTTATTCCGTCCTCAAACTCTTCACCGGATTAGCCATGGCTGCTTTTATTGCCTGGAAACTTACTGTGAACAAGGCTACAAATATTACCAGCATTGCGGCTCCGGCAAACAACCAGCCATTTAATGCAATGCGATAAGGAAACCCTTCCAGCCATTTACCTGCTGCCATATATGCCAGCGGCGATGCAATGATTAACGCAATGATCACCAGCAATAAAAAGTCTCTGGAAAGAATGGTTACAATACCGTTTACAGATGCGCCCAGCACTTTGCGGATACCAATTTCTTTGGTGCGTTTTTCTGCAGATAACACCGACAAGCCAAATAAACCGATGCAGGAAATGAAAATCGTCAGCACTGCCCCAAATAACAAGATCTGTTTCCATTTGGCCACATCCTCGTAATTACGAAGGTTCTCTTCATTTTTAAATACATAAGAATACGGGCTCATTGGATAAAACTGTTTAAAGGTTTTTTGTATCCACTTTAAAGCTGCCGTTTGTGTGCTGGGTTTTATTTTGATGTAATACGTGCCATACATGTTGCTGTTCTTCATGGTAAATAGCTGCGGCATTATCTTCTCATTCAGAGAAGCAAAATGATGATCTTTCACAACTCCGATTACATGGTATATTTCATTGTTGTTGTAGAAGAAATTCACGGTCTCCCCCACCGGCTTTTTCCAGCCAGCCTGCTTTACAAAAGCTTCATTAACGATAACCGAATTATTGGAATCTGCCGGGAAATCAGTTGAAAAATTTCTCCCTCCTACAAATGGGATATTCATTAGCGGCAGGTAAGCCTCGTCAATGGTTTCATACGCAAAAAGTATGGAAGAGTCGCTCGCTACTTTTGCACGTGTTTGCCACCCGCCACCATTTCTTGCACTTACACCAGCGATATTTGGATCTTTCATTAACTCATTTTTAAACACCGCAGCATCGCTGTGTTTAAGTTCATGTTTATTTACCAATACCAGGTTGTTATCATCATAACCCAGCTTTTCGCTGGTGAGAAAATTAAACTGGGCGTAGATAGTAAATGTGGCAATAATTAAAAATGAAGCCAGCGTAAACTGTAACACTACCAGTGATTTTTGCAGGTAGCTTTTCCCAGCGATATTGAAGCGGCTGTATAAAGTCTCAACAGGTTTATATCCCGATAAAACAAGCGCCGGATAAAAGCCAGCCAGGAATGCCGTTGCAAGGAAAAGCATCACATATCCGGCTATCAGTTTTGCATCAAATAAATACGCAATGGATAGTGCTTTATTTGAGAGATCGTTGAACACCGGCAATAAAAACTGAACCAGCAGCACTGCAAAAAGAAAAGCAATGGCACAAAGGAAAAATGATTCCCCAAGGAACTGCAGGATGAGTTGTTTCCGGTCGCCACCAATTACTTTGCGGATACCAATTTCCTTTGCACGTTTTACAGATCTTGCTACGGTAAGATTGACAAAATTGATGCAGGCAATCAGCAGGATAAATAATGCGATACCGGAAAGAATATAGGAATACATCGGATTACTTGCACCCGTTAACCCATTCTGCGGAGGCAATGCGGTATTCATGTGCATATCGGTGTAAGGCTGTAAAAAATACGTACCCATTTGTTCGTCCGGACCACCGCCATATTTTTCCAGCATTTGCTTGAAAGTAACAGAAGCGTCCCGCTCATAAAACCGCTGCATCTGTTTTTCGGCCGTTGCAAGATCAGCACCTGGGTTCAGCACCACAAAAGTGTTTAGAAAAAAATTGAACCAGTTATCATTGTTGGCTGCATCAGCTTTCGATTGTCTAAATGGCAATAAAACTTCAAAGCGGATGGAGGAATTTTGCGGACTTCGTTTTGCCACAGCAGTTACCTTGTAACCTACAAACACACTGTCCTCTCTCAACAGCAATATTTTACCCACAGCCTGGCTGGTGCCAAAATGCTTCTTTGCGGCATCTTCACTTAGCACAACGGAGTGCGGCGCTGTCAAACATGTTTTAGCATTGCCATCCAGCAGCGGAAAAGTAAACACTGAGAAGAAGGAGGAATCAACATACAACAAATCCTGCGATTGCACCTCGGTGCCTGTTTTGATATCTTCTGATCCGCTTTGTACCCTTACAAAAGATTTGATGCCAGGCACATTTTGCACAAACCTCGGCCCCTGCAAAAAACCGGTATGCCCACTTTGGCGTTCCTCGCCCTGGCGGCTTGCTTTTGATGCAATCCGGTATATATTATCTACGTTTTGATGAAAGCGATCAAAGCTTACTTCGTCTTTTACATACAACATAATCAGCATGGCACATGCAAGCCCGATGCTTAATCCGGCGATGTTGATAAAAGAATAAATTTTATTCCTTGATAAATTGCGAAATGCGGTTTTGAAATAATTTTTTATCATCGAAGTGTTTTTAGTTTTTTCTCTTGTTGTCTGCCAATCAACGTTAACTACCCTTTTTAAATACCACCAATAAAAAAAATTGCAATTTATAAAAAGCAGGTTTTTGTTACTCCGGAACAAGGTAAACCCCATCGCCGCTAACAAGCGGAGAGTTCTATGCACCTTGTGCTTTTTTCTCCTAAAATTTCTTTTTGCAAAGCATAATTCCTGCATTTAAATTAAGTAATCAAATTACTAACTTGTTTAAGACACTTCGAAATCGCTTACTCCTGCTTTAGTTCCCCCTTCAGGGGGCGGAGGGGGTTTACTCCGTCCTCAAACTCTTTACCGGATTGGCAACCGCTGCTTTTATTGCCTGGAAACTAATGGTGAATATTGTGATCACTATCGCCGTCAGCGCAGCCGATAAAAAAACCAATGGGCCAACCGAAATGCGGTACTCATATTTTTGCAACCAGTCGTTTAAGAAATAGTGCGCTAATGGCGATGCAATTACACAACTGATTAAAACCAACAGAATAAAATCTTTTGAAAGAAGCATCCACATTTGTGCAACAGATGCCCCAAGCACTTTTCTTATTCCGATCTCCTTGGTGCGTTGTTCTGCCACATATGCAGCGAGCCCAAATAATCCCAAACAGGAAATAAAAATGGCCAGTGCTGCAAACAAGCCAGACAACTTTCCTATCAATACTTCCAGGTTGAATTTTGCTGCATAATCAGCATCCGCAAAAGAATAAATATAAGGTGAGGAAGGATTGTAGCGGTTGAAGATTTGACTGAGTTGAGCAATAGCATCCTGTGTTTTAATCGTTGCATTTAAGCGGTACATCATATTGCCCTGTACCTCCGGGGTGCAATAAAACATGGTGGGATCTGCAGCCGTAAAGGGAGAAATCATCAGCGCATCTTTAACCACACCAGCAATTATAAATTTTCTATCGCCCCGTAAAATTGCCTGTCCAATAGGATTTTTTATTCTTAAACGCTTAATGGCCGCTTCGTTAAATATCACACTGTTGCTATCAGCAGCGCCGGTAAAATTTCTTCCTTCATTCATCTTCATACCCACAGTTTTAAAATAATCTTCTGAAACTACTATGAGTCCCATCTCTACCGTTTCACCGGCATTCTTCCCAGGCCATTGATCAATATCTGTATGCCACGAAACATCGGTAGCAGAACTGGTTGCAGTGGTAACAGATTCAACAATTCCTTTTTGTATCAGCTCATTTTTAATTGCAGTAAAGTTTTTAGTAAGATCGTTGTTCATGTCGGTGCTCATCAGCCTGCTTAAATCATATCCACTCGGACGGTCTTTTGCATGCTGTATTTGCTGATAAATAATGACCGTACTTATGATGAGCGCAATTGAACAGGTAAATTGAGTAACTACTAAAATCTTTCTTGGCCATGAAGCAGACCTGCCTGTATGCATGGTTCCTTTCAGCACCGTTACAGGGTTAAATGAAGAAAGATAAAATGCCGGCTTACTGCCAGCAATCAAAGAAATGAAAGCTACACTGGCCAGTAACAACACCCAAAAAAATATATTTGATAATGGCAATATTATTTTACTTCCGGTTAATGCGTTGAAAGGATTTAAGGAAAGCGCAACCAACACAAGGGAAAAAACAGCCGCAATGACGGTTAGTAAAAAAGATTCCAGTAAAAACTGAATCACCAGGTCTTTTCGCCTTGAGCCAATCGCTTTTCTTACCCCCACTTCTTTGGCTCTTTTTTCTGAACGGGCGGTGGTAAGATTGACGAAATTGATGCAGGCAATTATTAAAACCAATAAACCAATAATGGTAAACATCTTTACATATTCCAAAAAACCGGCGGTATCTTTTCCATTAACATAATGGGAATATAAATGCCAGCGCTGTATTGACTGCAGCGTAATGTAGGAATTCATTGCATTTGTACTACCCTTCTCGCTGTGCGTAATTTTCCTTATTTTGGGTGCTACCTGTGCGTATGAAATACCTGGCTTTATTTTTACAAAAATCTGGAGATTGTTGTTCCCGAAACTTTCACCGGCATCCACCTGGTTGTAATAGACATTCGCATAGGTGGACGGAACGAGGTAGTTAAAACTAACAGATGAGTTGGACGGAATGTCTTTTAGTATGCCGGTTACTTTCAAATCGGTCGTGTTATCAAAACGAACTGTTTTGTTCATTGCATCCTCTTTTCCAAAAAGAGACTTTGCTGTCGACTCAGTTAATACAATCGAATTTGGATCCTTTAAAACGCTACCTGCATTTCCCTCTATCAAAGGGAATTGAAACATTTTTAAAAAATCGGTTCCTACCTGCCCGCCGTTAAGATAGAATTTTTTATCTGCCACCATTAATCCATGTGAATCCATCCAGTCACTTTCTGCCACATATTCTATTTCCGGTATTTCACTTCTTAATGCCCGGGCTAATTTCACAGATGCCGTTCTAAATGTAAGGGTATCACCATTGCTATCGAAATTGCGTTGCACCCGATAAAGATTTTCATAGCCAGGCAGAAATCTATCATAAGAATATTGATCATATACCCAAAGCCCGATAAGCAATGCTATGGCCATACCTGTTGAAAGCCCTGCTATATTTAGGGTACTATATCCAACAGTGGCTGCAATATTTCTCCAGGCTGTTTTTAAAAAATTTTTAAACATATTTTTTTGTTTGATGGTGTATGATTAAAGTTGATGGTTCCTGGTTAATGGTTGAAGATTAAGTAGCAGTTGCAAAAAATAATTAATGAACTTTGTTTTTCATTATCACATTAGCCAATTAGCACATTAACTAAATACTCCAAAGCGTTTGTTTCACCATCACAATACGCTCATAATTTTGATGGTATTTATCAAAAGATAACTCATCCCACACCCACAAAGCAATGATAATGGCAACCGCCATACCTACGGATAAGCCTGTAATATTTAGCAACGAATAAACTTTATTGCGACGCAGGTTTCGAAAGGTCATTTTTAAATAATTTTTTATCATAACACAATGGTTGAAGGATTAAAGTTGAAAGTTTAAAGACTCCGCATTTTTAATTTTATTTAGGTAATAATTCAAATCACCCTTTCTAATCTTAATGCCTTGTTTTAGTTCCCCAGGAGCAAGGTCCCAATTATTTCGGGAGCGGGCGGAGTGGGTTCTATTCTGTTCTCAAACTCTTTACCGGGTTGGCTATTGCAGCCTTTATTGCCTGAAAGCTAACGGTAATTAAAGCGATGACTAATGCACCCAATCCGGCGACGACAAATACCCACCAACTTATACTGATCCTGTAAACAAAACCCTGCAACCAGTTGCTCATGGCCCAGCTTGCTACTGGCAAACCAATGAGCATTGCAATAAATACAAGCTGTACAAAATCTTTTGAAAGCATAGCAGATACATCTGTTACAGTGGCACCAAGTACTTTACGGATACCGATCTCCCTGGTGCGACGTTCGGCGGTAAATGCTGCCAGTCCAAACAAACCAAGAGATGCAATAAAGATGGCAAGGATTGAGAAAACAGCGATTATTTTTGCGGTTTGTTGTTCGGCAGTGTACAGGCTCTGTACATGCTTATCCAGAAAACGATAGTCGAAGGCCGAATTCGGAAGGTCACGCCTAAATACATTTTCTAATTGCGCTACAAATTGCGGCAGATTCTGGGTATTATATCTCACCAGCAAAGTCCTTATGGATTCAGGTGCACGGTTCATGGCATAATAAACGTATCCACCGATATCATCTTTCAAAGACAGGTAATTGAAGTTTTTTACAACTCCAACTACCAACGACCGGTCAGCCATTTCTGATGCAATGAATTTGCCCACTGCTTCCTGCGGCGTTTTAAACCCGAGGTAGCCGGCAACCGTTTCATTGATCAATGTATAGCATACCGTATCGCCTGCTGCGATGGATGCCGGCAGTGTGTTTCCGGCCAATAACTTCAGTTGCATCGTGGCAACGATTGCTCCATCGGTCCGGCAGGTTTTAACCGGCAGCCCTTCTTTATCTGTGACTAGTTTTCGAACAGATCTGCCGCTCTCGCCCTCGCCGGGAATTGCCTGAACGGCCGAAACATTTTCAACTGCCGCCAGACTTTTTAACTCATTTATTACTGCACTTATTTGCTGTTTGTTTTGTGCCGATTTTACGGAAACTGTGATCACACCTTTCGGATTATAACCCAGATTTTTATTCCGTATGAATTCCATTTGTTGAAAAACAATTATGACTGCTACTATCAGAATGATGGAAGATGCGAACTGAAATACTACCAACCCCTTGCGTACAAATGCTGCCAACGAATGTTTTTGTTTTGATTTACTCACCAATATCAAAGCCGAAATACGAGACATTGAAAATGCCGGATAGCTTCCGGCTACAAGCGTAACGATCAACCAAATAACTAGAAGGCTTGCAATAATTGGCAACTGTGACAGATCGGTTATCTGTAATTCGCTACCGGTTATATTTGTAAAAAGTGGCAGTACCAATAAGGCCAAGGCGTAGCCTGCAATGATAGCAATCAATGCAACGATTCCGGTTTCTGTATAAAAATGAAACAGCATCTGCCGCATACTTGCACCCAATACTTTATTAACGCCGACCGCTTTTGACCGCTTTTGCGAACGGGCGGTAGCAAGGTTCATATAATTAATGCAGGCAATAATTAAGATAAGAAGCGATAAAAAGAGCAGGCCTTTGATCGTTTTAATATCGCCCATCCGGGAAGAATAACCGGCTCTTAAATCAGCCGAATACAAGTAAATATCAGCGAGTGGCTGAAATACAAACTTTGAGTAATACTGGTTTTCTTTTTCAACATATTGATCGATGAGCGCTGTTGCCATTTTTTCAACCGCTGCAACATCACTATTGGGATACAACAGACAATACGTTTCAAAACTCGCATTACTCCACGACTCATGCTTTGTCCACGAATCCATGATATTACTGATCAAATTACAATCAATAGAGCTATTTAAAGGCAGGTCTTTATAAATGCCGGACACATACAATGTATCCTGGTTATTTACGATGATGGCTTTTCCTAGAGCAGAGTGATCGCCAAATAATCTTTGCCTGGCACCTGTTGAAATTACAACAGATTTTGAGTGTTCGAATACACTCCGGGCATTGCCTTCTGTAAAATTGAAATCAAATATATTGAAGATGGAAGCGTCTGCCAGATACAAACTTTTTTCAGTAAAATTCTTATCTCCAACTTTCAATGATGCGGTTGCACCAAAATCATTTTTAATTAAACGGGTAGCGTATTTTACCTGAGGGATATCTTTTAGAAGTGCCGGCCCTACTGCATTTGGCAACTGCGCCCATTTTTCATAATTATACTCTGCCGTTGTTTCCATATTTACCCGGTAAATATTTTCGCTGTTTTGATACATGCGATCGAAACTCAATTCTTTTGCAATGTGTGCAAACAGGATTATAAATACACACAAACCAATTGCTAACCCGGCAATATTGAGCGATGTAAAAAGCTTGTTTGCTTTTATATTTCGCCACGCTGTTTTTAAATAATTTTTAAACATCTTACAATGGTTGAAAGCCGGCGCTGCAAAGATGAACTTTTGAAGAGCCGATGATTACTAATTTAGTTTAATTATACTGCCACATCATTTTTGTTAATCCCAATACTCCTGCTTTAGTTCCCCGGCAACAAGGTCATTATTTCGGGAGGGGACGCAGGAAGCTACTTTTCTACTCCGATCTTAAACTCTTCACCGGATTGGCAACCCCGGCTTTTATTGCCTGGAAGCTTACGGTGAGCAATGCAATAAGAATCGACCCCAATCCTGCACCGGCAAATACCCACCACTCTATGCCAACCCGATAGCTGTACGTTTGCAGCCAGCTATCCAATGCGAAATAGGCGATGGGTGACGCTATCAGCAATGCTATTACAACAAGTAGTAAAAAATCTTTGGAAAGCAAGGCTGCAACCGAGGCAACACTTGCGCCCAATACTTTTCTAACGCCAATTTCTTTTATCCGGCTTTCGGCAGTGTAAGCCGCCAATCCAAACAAACCAAGACAAGAAATAAAAATGGTGAGTCCTGCAAACAATGAAGCCAGCGTGCCAGTGCGCTGTTGCGCCTGAAATTTAGTTGCATAAGATTCGTCAACAAACGCATACTCAAACGGATACTCCGGGTTGAATTTTTTAAAAATATTTTCTGCCTTAGCAAGGTTGACTGCGGTGCCACCGGCTTCACTTAGTTTAATGTGCATCACCTGTGCGTTGTCGTAACCGGGGCCAAATATCAACATCGGATTTATCTTTTTCTCGAAAGGAGATTCCAGTATGAAATCCTTTACCACACCAACAATATGATAGTTTTGGTTATCACTCGATTTGATGGATTTTCCAATAGGATCCTTTAAATGCATGGCTGTTACTGCGGATTCGTTTACCAGTACCGCCGAGCTATCTGTAGGATAATTGTAGATGTCGATATCACGCCCTTCTTTCAGTTTAACACCAATCGTTTTTACAAAATTGGCATCGCTGCCTAGTCTTAAAAAGTCAATTTTTGAATCTGTCTCCGTGCTACCCGGCCATGAAAACCCCCAGGAATCGCTATAGCGTTTTGTAATTGGATTGGCAGATTTGGTAACCGCTGTTGCTGTTCCGGTTTTTAATAATTCATCCTTAATAGACTGGTAATGTTTTTCAACATCGCCTTGCATAAATGCAAAAATCAGGTTCTCTCTATTATAACCAGCATCCCTGTTTTGTACAAAATTTATTTGGTGCTTGATTGTGATGGTGCCAATGATCAGTATAATGGCAAAGGTAAACTGCAGCACCACCAATACTTTCCGCGGAGTGATGGCTGCATTTACTTTTTTAAAAGTGCCCTTCAAAACTTTTACCGGCTCAAAAGAAGAAAGATAAAAAGCAGGATAACTGCCTGCAACAAAACCGGTGAACGCAATAAAACAAAGTGCTGCCATCCAATAATAAATATTGCTATATGCTATTTGAAGCTGTTTTGCAGTAAGCAGGTTAAAGCCAGACAAACTTAGCTGTACCAACAAGAGCGAAATTAAAAATGCAAACACAGTCAGTATCATGCTTTCGCCAATAAACTGGGCAATCAGGTTATACCGGTAAGCACCCGCTACTTTTCTTATACCTACTTCTTTGGCCCGCTTTTCACTACGTGCCGTGGTAAGGTTCATAAAATTGATACAGGCAATCAGCAAAATAAATAGGGCAATTATACAAAATAATTTTACGGTGACTATTTGTCCACCCACCAGTTGGCCGTCATCATCTTTACCATACAAATGCAGTCTGCTCAAAGGATAAGCAAACACTTTAGCTGTTTCCTGTGAATGGCTGGTTTTTATATCGTTTACTTTAGCATTAAAACTCCCGATATTTGTACCGGGCTTTAATAAGGCATAAGTAGTTACAGAATTATTGCCCCAATATTGATCGTCCCAACCCAGTTGCTTCATGAAAGACCATGGTAACAGGTATTCAAAATTGAATGATGTTTTGTTATCAAAATCTTTTAAAACACCGGTCACTTTAAAATTAGCCGTACTGTCAATTCTAACAGTTTTACCAATGGCATCTTCATCACCAAATAATTTTGTAGCAAGTTTTTGAGTCAATACAATACTGGAAGGACTTGTCAATGCCTGCTTTGCATCGCCCTTCAACATTGGTAAATCAAACATGCTGATAAAGCCGCTATCTGTAAATGAACCACGTACGTTTAAATGTTTGTCTCCGTCACTCAGCAAAAATGTGATATCGGTTTTACGGGCAGCATCCGCTATTTCGGGATAATCTTTTTTCAGCGTAGTTGCCATTATCTTAGGCGTAGTTCCCCAGACATGCAGGGCTCCATCAAATTTATCCCGGTTAAACATTTGATACAATTGTGCCGATTTAGGATACGATTGATCGATGTTCAACTCATTCTCTACCCAAAGTAGTATGAGGATTGCGCTTGCCATACCAATGGCCAGGCCCAATATATTCATGGTTGCAAATGCCGTGTTGCGTTGAAGGTTTCTCCAGGCTATTTTAAAATAATTCTCAATCATAGTTTTATAACATTAAAGCTTCATGGTTAAAGTATCAGCATTGCTACGAACAGCTACATTGGCCAATAAAAACGAATATTTTTTTTAGATAGATTTTAATGCTCCTGTACATAAATCACACACTGTCCTTAGCTGCGCATTGTATGGAAATCAATAGCCGTGCCACGGTTAAAACCTTTACCAGTATTGCATTTCAGCAATGTAAAAATAAAAAGTGTACGAAAACGAACACCTGGTGTTTGATTCCGTACACAGGGAAAGTATTTAATTGAGAAAGTGTAGCAGTTACCGGGCTGTTTGCAACCTGTACTTTAGAGATATTTAATGTATAAGGCAATGGCTTGCGTAGTTTTTCCGTCAATTTTGATTAAGGCCCATCACTCATCATTCACCCCTAATTATTCATGTCTCACATTATTCCGTTCTCAGGCTCTTCACCGGATTTGCTAATGCCGCCTTTAAGGCCTGAAAACTGACAGTGACTGACGCAATAAAAATAACGGTTGCACCTGCTATTATAAAAATCCACCAATTGAAAATAGTGCGATAGGCAAATTCCTGCAACCACCTGTTCATCACAATCCACGATACAGATGCTCCAATTACAAATGCAACAGCTACCAGCTTTAAAAAATCGTGAGATATCAATGTAACGATCTGTGCAACTGAAGCACCTAATACTTTACGGACACCAATTTCTTTTGCACGCTGGTGTGCAGCAAGATGGGCTAAGCCTAATAAGCCTAAACAACAAATAACAAATGAGAGCACAGATGCAATACCTACAACTTGCTGCCAGCGTTGTTCCTGCACATACTGTTTTGCATTCACCTCATCAAGAAAAGCAAATTGAAAAGCCGCGGCAGGTATCGCTGCTTTGGCTATTTTTTCAATCGCAGCCAATGCTTCCTTTTGTTTGGCTTTATCAAACCTGATCCAGATACCGCCATCTGGCACTTCCGTCATATACATAACCAATGGCGCAATTGGTTCACGCAGGGAACCATAATGAAAATCTTTTACCACACCTACAATCGCCTTTGTTTCATTCTCATCGCCGGCGATCTTTATTGCAGAACCTATCGGATTATGAAGACCCGCTGCTTTTACGAAAGCCTCGTTTACAATAGCGCCATTCTTTGTATCGGATGAGAAGGACATAGAGAAATTACGGCCGGCCTTTAACGGTATATCCAACACCGCAAGAAAATTTTCATCAATTCTTTTATATTGAGTTTTTAAATGCTGGTTATTTACCCTGGCATCTGTGTTATAACCTTCATTTCCAAATGAAATAATTTTAATTGAACGTTCCTTTGCAACTTCATTTTTTATAAAAGTGATCACCGAGTTGTAATCCCTGTCGCCTCCAACCGACATACGTATTACCTGTGCAGCATTATAGCCAAGATCTTTTGTTCGGATATAATTCATCTGTCGATAAAATATAAAGGTTGCAATCAATAAAAACACAGCCAACGAAAACTGAACAACTACCAGGCTGCGGCCCAATAAATTTCGGCCGGTCAATTTCTGTTTGTTATACAACACCTGAGAAGGTTTAAATTTAGATAACACAAAAGCAGGATAAAGACCCGTTAAGAAAATAATTACGGCAAACAACAATACCAGGCAGCACAAAAGCTTTGCATCAAAGGCTGTTGATAAAATGATTTGCTTACCTGCCAGTCTATTAAAAAGTGGTAAGGTAAAATTCATTAAGAATAGAGAAAACAGAAAGGCAACAAAACATAAAATTGCAGATTCATACAGAAACTGTGCAACAATTTGCCGCTTACTGCTACAACTGATTTTCCGTATTCCCACTTCTTTTGCACGCTGCAATGAATTGGCAATACTGATATTAATAAAATTGATAGCAGCCATTAATAAAATGAATACAGCAATGCCCATAAATATAAAACTATAAACCGGGCTGCTTTCATTTATAATACCTCCTTCTGCATTACCACTCGAACGAATCAAAGGGTTAAGATGTATATCAGTAACAGGCTGTAATCCATAACTAATCTGTGGATTAAAACCGTAGGTTTTAGCGTTTTCCGCAAGCTGTTCTTTTGCACGCAATAAATAAACACTATTAAACTTTTGAGCAACCGCTTTGATATCGGATTTGGGATTAAGTACCACAAAGGTTCCAAGATAGGAATTTAACCAGTTATTATCCGGAAACGAAAGTTGAAGAAATTTAAACGTGAATAATACATCAAACTGAAGTGAAGAATTAGCGGGTGGGTCTTGCACCACACCAGATACAATAAGTGGCTTTCCGAGTTTATTATAGGACGGGTCGGCGTCCAATTGCAATAGCTTGCCAACTACATCAATCGTATTGAAAAATTTCTTTGCGGTGCTTTCGGTAATTACTACAGAACTTAAATCATTTAAAACAATTGTTGCATTACCACGCAGCAAATGAAAATTAAAAACATCCAGAAAATTTTCATCTACAAATAATGGCCGTAAGTGAATCGCTTTATTGTTTGCAATAACATCACTATAAATATCTCCTCCTAGAATACGCACATAACTTTTTACTTCCGGCACGGTTTCCTTAAATGCGGGACCTTGTACCTGACCTGTTCCGCCAGTCGTTTTTGTCTGTTCCCCTTTATTCTCCGCAATTGTGGTGGTAACACGATAAAGGTTTGGGTTATTTTTATGAAAGTTATCAAAGCTGTGTTCATTATTCCAGTACAACACAGCAAATAACATACAGGTAATACCAATGGAAAGACCAACAATATTTATTGCTGAATAAATGCGATTTTTAACAATATTTCGCCAGGCTATTTTGAAATAGTTTCTTATCATTTCACAATGGTTAAAGGATGAACATTCAAAGCTTTTAATGGACGGTCACTTGCCATCTCCGATAATTCTTTTGGTAATAGTGCCCATGGGTTCCTGTTTCTTTATTTGTTTGCATTTTTTCATCAAAAAAATTTTTCATTTTTTTAATGCAATTCTTGTTTCCCCTGCACATGGTTCTGATTTTTTCGGATTGTGGCGGAGCGGCTTCTTCCCCTACTCCGTCCGCAAACTCTTCACCGGATTGACAACTGCAGCTTTCATTGCCTGTATGCTTACTGTAATCAGTGCGATCAGAATGGCTACACTACCCGAAATCAGGAACATCCACCATTGTATATCAATCCGGTAGGCAAAATCCTGTAGCCATTTGCTCATAACAAACCATGCAAGCGGCACAGCAATAAGCGTAGCAATTAATACCAGCTTCCCAAAATCTCTGCCGAGCATCATCGTAACTGAGGCAACGGACGCACCCAATACTTTTCGTATACCAATTTCTTTTCGCCGCTGAGATGTTGCAAAAATTACGAGC
This sequence comes from Ferruginibacter sp., assembly GCA_041740215.1. Taxonomy (GTDB): domain Bacteria; phylum Bacteroidota; class Bacteroidia; order Chitinophagales; family Chitinophagaceae; genus Ferruginibacter. The sequence goes on along the minus strand of JBGSMI010000153.1, from coordinate 3,177 downwards.
CCAAATAAACCAAGGCAAGCGATGAAAAAGGCCAATATGGTAAGAGATAATGAGAGCTGTTCCTGAACCTGTTCGGCTGCATATTGCCTGTTAAAGTTCTCGTCCAGAAATTTAAAATCTGCCGTATTATTTTTATCAAATGAAGCGTACGTACTTTTCAGGTAGGCAAGTCCCTCAGCAGATTTCCCCTTCGCAATTTTTACATATAAATTATCCTGCTCATTATACGCAGGCGGCATCATTATCACCATCGGCTCAATCTTGTGTTGCAATGAAGCAACATGAAAATCCTTTACCACACCTATGATGGTTCGGTTACTCATTTCCGCATTTTTATTAACACCATATTGCATTTTCTTCCCAACTGCATTGGTGTAGCCAAGTTGCTTCATCAATGTTTCGTTAATGATGGCAGCACCATATTTATCGGTTTGCATATCTTTCGAAAAATTTCTGCCTTGCAGCAAATGAATATCGGTTGTAGACAAAAAATCTTCATCGGTATAAAATTGTTTTGCCAGTTGAGATAAGGGCTGTATTACACCATTTTTTTCAAACGCAAAATCACGCCCGCCAATATCATTGTTGCCGATCGGGTTGCCTGCAACGGCTACTGCTTGAATCACACTATTCTTTAACAACGCATTTTTTAATGCAGGAATTTCGTTGCGTATTTTCATATCATCTATGTGAAATGTAAGTACTTGTTCCTTATTAAATCCCAGGTCTTTCTGAGCTACATACTGCATTTGTTTATAAATAATAAATGAACTGCTGATTAAGCACACTGCAATTACAAACTGAAACACAACCAGTGATTTTCTAAATGCAATGCTTGCATACATGTTACCTAACTGGCCTTTTAATGATGGTATCGTTTTAAAACGAGACAAAAAGAAGGAAGGATAAATACCGCTTATAACTCCCGTCAACACTGCAAAACAACTGATAAGCGCAACCGTTTTTACAAAGCCAAAGTAAAGCAGACTTAAATTTTTACCAGATAGTAGATTAAAATAAGGCAAGGCAAGTGAAACAATAAAGCACCCGATCACAGCGGCTATGACAGTAACAAGAATTGCTTCGGAAATAAACAATGCAGCCAAATGCTTTTGAGATGAACCGATCACTCTTCGTATACCAATTTCTTTTACCCGATTGATAGAACGGGCGGTTGATAAATTCATGTAGTTAATGAGGGCAATCAGCAAGATCAATATTCCAATTACAATAAACATGTAAATACGGCTAATGCTTCCATTGGAACTAAGCTCATATTCTAAATTGGAGTGGAGGTGTATGGCGCTGAGCGGCTGCAATTCCATTTGATAATCTTTAACTCCCATTTCCTTCGCCACGTTTTTTGCAGCAAATGCCTGCATTTTTTTTTCCAGCAACTTTACATCAGCGCCTTTTTTTAAAAGCAGGTAGGTATATAAATAAAAATTTTGCCAGCCATCATTGTTTACTTCACTACCCAGCAGCCGGATACCGCTAAAATGCAAGTGAGAATTTAGCGGCATATCCTTTATTACACCAGTTACATTTATCGGATTATCGCCATCAAGATATATCGCCTGGTTAATCGCTTTTGCTTCGTCAACGAAAATTTTTTTGGCTAAGCTTTCTGTTATCACGATTGAATTTGGCTGCGCAAGTGCAGTTGCTGCATTACCATATAAAAATTGATAATCAAATATGTTAAACAGCGAATTGTCTGCAAAGCATATATCATTTTGTTTGAAGGTTTTGTTCCCGTATTTTATCAGGCTCCCGCCTTCAGCATCTATACGAGTTGCATTTTCTATTTCGGGAAAAGCATTTTTAAGACCTGGTGCAAAAGGGCCGGAAGTTAGTGCGATATTCATCTTTCCGCCATCCCAACTGGCGTGCTGCGCTACCCTATATAAGCGGTCTGAATTTGTAAACGAACGATCATAACTAAACTCATCTGCAACATACAAGGCTATCAACCAAAAAGCAGCGAGGCCAATTGCTATGCCCGCAATATTAATGATAGCATATACTTTATTGCGATACAAATTTCTCCAGGCTGTTTTAAAATAATTCTTGATCATGGTTTTCTAATGTTGAAGCTTTCGATTTTACATTTTAAGTCTGTTACGATTTATCATTGCTAACGAACAAAAATGATTCAGTAATTCAGAAAGATTTTTACTTTTTTCGGCATTTGAATTACAATTTTTTGCAAAGCTGAGCACTATATGAAAGTCAATAGCCGTGCCACGGTTAAAACCTTTACCAGTATTGCATTTCAGCAATATGAAAATAAAAAGTGTACGAAAACGAACACCTGGTGTTTGAATCCGTACACAGGGAAAGTATTTAATTGAAAAAGTGTTGTTGTGACTGGCGGGTTTAATACTACCAGACAAATGGTTCCTGATTTGTATAGATTGGCCAGGTAGCTGCCACTAAGCAGACAAAATTACAACGCAATAGTAGCTGCAATGCAAGCTTATGCAATTGTGGATACTACTGCATTAAAGCAATATCTCGAAAAAAGAAACAAAATTGTAAACTCAAAAAAAGCAGGTGCAGAGCAACCGGTATTAACCCCTGTAAACCTTAAAAGCTATCAAATAAGCAATGGCAATATGGAGCAATTGCTACGCATGGTACAGGCATTGCAATTAGCCGGCAACCCTTCCACCACTATTAAAACCTACAAAAAAGAGTTTAAACAATTACTGCACTTGTTAAATCAAAAGGGAGTAGAAACCCTTACAAGCGAAGATTTGCGAAGGTACATGCTGCACTGTGCAACAGAATTAAAATTAGGCCCTGGTACAATCAATAGCAGGTTTTACCAATTGTATTTATAAAATAGCCCAAAGCTATTTTATAAATTTACAATGGTTAATGCCGATATAAAATATTCATAGTGAAATCGAGCAAAGCGAAGTTGAAAATCCCGATTATTTCGGGGATTGAACTATAGAATATTTATAATCGGTATTAAATGCCATTAAATATTATTTTGAAAATATACTGCATCGTGAAAATTTTTTTTTTGATTTACCAAGAGCAAAAAAACCGCTTAACCTGCCTAATGTGTTGGCAGAATCTGAAATGAGCAAACTATTTAATGCATTAAAAAATAAAAAGCACAAAGCCATATTATTTACCGCCTACAGTGCCGGGCTTAGGGTAAGT
>JBGSMI010000152.1:0-3731 GCA_041740215.1 Ferruginibacter sp. | reverse complement strand
TGTATGTTTGTCTTCGTCCCGTAAAATATTTTGAAGGCACCCCATCACCCATGTGGCAGCCGGAAAAAGTGAGCATGACCATCTTCAGGGAAAATACCGAAGATATTTATGCCGGTATTGAATATATGACCGGCACACCGGAAGCACAAAAACTACTGGACTTTTTAATCAATGAAATGGGTGTGAAAAATATCCGCTTCCCTGAATCCACTTCGCTCGGCATTAAACCCGTTAGTAAAGAAGGTAGCGAAAGATTGATCCGTTCTGCCATTCAACATGCCATTGAACATAAATTGCCATCTGTAACAATTGTACACAAGGGCAATATCATGAAGTTTACCGAAGGCGCTTTTAAAAACTGGGGCTATGCTTTGGCAGAAAGAGAATTCAGCGGACACGTATATACCTGGAACCAGTGGGAACGCACCAAAAAAGAAAGTGGAGAAGCGGTTGCCAACGAAGAAATGAAAATAAGCGCCATCGGCGGAAAAGTAATTATTAAGGATGCGATTGCCGATAACTTTTTACAACAGGCCCTGCTGGCTCCGCAGGATTATTCGGTGATTGCTACGCTTAACCTAAATGGCGATTATATCAGTGATGCTTTGGCAGCGCAGGTTGGCGGTATCGGTATTGCTCCCGGAGCCAATATCAATTACCTTACCGGTCATGCAGTGTTTGAAGCCACTCATGGCACTGCACCAAGATTTACCAATACCAATACCATGAACCCTTCCTCTGTAATATTAAGCGGTGTGATGATGCTGGAATATATGGGCTGGAGAGATGCGGCAGATTTGATTACGCATTCGGTTGGTAAAACCATTCGCAATAAAACCGTTACCATCGATTTTTATAATTTGATGAAGGAAGGAACCTTGCTGAAAACGAGTGAGTTTGGAGATGAGCTGATTAAGAATTTGAAAAGATTTCGGTGATTTTGTAAATTTGGCAGTTAATAATATTTAAACTAATGATAGATATACTTACGCCGCTGATACAATCTCCCAAATTGCAGGAGCATTTTATTAGGCTTAAAGATTACATCGGCGAAGAAAGAAAAAGGCGAAAGGATTTTTATGAATTTGAAACTGAGGACAAGAAAGCGGAGTTTATTAATGGCGCCGTTGTTCATCATTTGCCAGCAACTGATGAACATGAAAGTAGTTCATTAAACCTTGCTTCTCTGCTACATTTTTATACGGTTGTAAACAAGGCTAGTAGAGTAACACATGAAACAATAATGATTGCACTCACCCGCAATAATTACAAACCGGATATTTGTTTTTTCAGCGCAGCAAAAGCAAAGAAATTTAAAGAGGGACAAAAAATATTCCCTGCACCTGATTTTGTTGTAGAGGTTATTAGCAGGAGCACGGAAAAAATAGACCGGGGTGTAAAATTTGAAGATTATGCTTTGCACGGCATAAAAGAATACTGGATAGTAGATCCAAAACACAAAACAATTGAAAATATCTATTGGTAAATAAAGCATACGAACTGGAAGAAAAACTACTGCATGGCGACATTAGCAGTAAGGTAATCGAAGGATTTTCAATACCGGTAAAAGCAATTTTCAATAAAACAGCATTTGCAAAAGCGCTGGCAAATATTTCAAAGAAATAACAACACAATGTGGAAGGCTGAAGCCGCAACTTGTTTTTCGATTTGGTATGGAGGGCATCAGTGCTGGTGCATTTAAAATTGTCGGGAGGGTTGCGACAATTATATCTACACCATTGCTAACTTACTGGCAGTCAATATAAATGAGTTGCATAATTTTTAGGGTCAGGCTCCCCTCTCCCTCGGAGAGGGGCTAAGGGTGAGGTCAAACGCAGGATGAAATAACCAGTTTAAAAACTGACACCCTCCCATTTTATGGACGTGTATACTGCTTTTGTTGCGCAGACCCAGTGCAGGAAGAATTTTAAATACACCCATGAGCGTAAACTCAATGTTAATACGTATTGCTTTGGTTATATTTATCAAGAGAAAATTTTACATCATGAAAACAAATATTAATATTGATGACGGGCTTTTAAATGAAGCCAGAAGATTCACAAAATTATCTTCAAATGAAGACGTAGTGAATTTTGTTTTAGATGAGTATGTGAAGTTAAACAAGAGAAAAAAAATGCTTGATTTAAGGGGTAAAGTAAAATGGGATGGGAACCTGGATAAAATGAGAACTTATGATAAATGGGAAGATCGTTGATACAAGTGTTTGGATAAACTATTTGAATAACGTTATAGATGATCAAACAGATATAACTGACTCATTGATTAAAAAGGATGAGGTTTTTATATTACCTGTTATTGTACAGGAATTATTGCAGGGCATAAGGGAAGAGAAAGATTTTGAGCTTACAAAAACCGCATTATTGGAATTTCCATTTTTACCTTACTACGATGTTGAAATGGCAGTATCCGCCGCATCCCTTTACCGGTACTTAAAAACGAAAGGCGTTACAATCAGAAAGCCGAATGATTGCCTGATTGCTGCAATTTGCATAAAACAGGAAATCCCCATTTTACACAACGACCGAGATTTCGACAACATAGCTAAATACACTTCACTTACAATTTACAAATAAGCAAACATGACTAGAATTAAAGTAGCTAACCCGGTGGTAGAACTGGATGGCGATGAGATGACAAGGATCATCTGGAAGTTTATAAAAGACAAACTGATTGTTCCTTACCTGGAACTGGATATTAAATATTACGACCTGGGAATGGAGTATCGTGATGAAACCAGCGACCAGGTTACCATTGATGCAGCCAATGCCATCAAAGAATTTGGAGTTGGAATTAAGTGTGCTACCATTACGCCTGATGAAGCCCGGGTAAAAGAATTTAACCTGAAACAAATGTGGAAGAGCCCGAACGGCACCATTCGCAATATACTGGATGGCACCGTATTCCGTGAGCCAATCGTAATGCAAAATGTACCACGCCTGGTTACCAACTGGACTGCTCCCATCATCGTAGGCCGTCATGCATTTGGCGATCAGTACCGTGCTACTGACACCGTTATCAAAGGCAAAGGAAAATTAACCATGACCTTTACACCAGAAGGCGGGGGAGAAGCACAGGTTTTTGAAGTGTACAATTACAAAGGCGACGGCGTTGCAATGGCCATGTACAATACAGATGAAAGCATCATGGGTTTTGCAAGAAGCTGTTTCAATATGGCACTTAGCAAAAAATGGCCTTTATACCTTTCTACAAAAAACACCATTCTTAAAAAATACGACGGACGCTTCAAAGATATTTTTGAAGATATCTTTCAGGCAGAATTTAAAACCGCCTACCAGGAAGCCGGCATTACTTATGAGCATCGCTTAATTGATGACATGGTTGCCAGCGCATTGAAATGGAATGGCAATTTTGTATGGGCCTGTAAAAACTACGATGGCGATGTACAAAGCGATACCGTAGCGCAAGGTTTTGGTAGCCTTGGCTTAATGACTTCAGTATTGATTACACCGGATGGCAGTACCATGGAAGCTGAAGCGGCACATGGTACCGTAACCCGTCACTATAGAGATCACCAGGCTGGTAAGCCAACTTCTACCAACCCAATCGCATCTATTTTTGCCTGGACAAGAGGTCTTGCATTCCGTGGTAAATTAGACAACAACCAGGCGTTGATAGATTTCTGCCTCGCACTGGAAGCCGTTTGTATTGAAACCGTAGAAAGCGGAAAAATGACCAAAGATTTAGCCGTT
>JBGSMI010000067.1:0-6188 GCA_041740215.1 Ferruginibacter sp. | reverse complement strand
CCGGCCCAAGAGCCTACCTGAAATTCTTGCTGTTTGATGAAAACTTTAAACTGGTGCAGGGTGTGGCCGAGCGGATAGATAATGGCCCCGATGCCGTACACACTTACACCCTGCCGCAGATAGTGGTGCCAAAAAATGGTTTTTTGTATATCTACAGCAGCAACGAAAGCCCGGTAAATGTTTTTTTTGACGACATTACGGTAGTACACCGCACCGGCCCGTTGCTGCAGGAAAGCGCCTTTTACCCCTTTGGTATGGAGATAGCACCCCTCAGCAGCTATGCCGCCATAAAAACCTCCAACCAAAAAGATTACCAGCGCAACGAACTGGATGAAGAGTTTGGTGTTGATTTGCATTATTTTGATGCCAGGATGTATGATGCACAGGTGGGAAGGTTTATGGGAGTAGATCCGGTAATGGAAAGTTATCTAAAAACAAACGGCTTTCATTACAATTTTAATAACCCATTATCTTTTGTTGATCCGGATGGAAGGGAGCCCATATCACTTGCCATTGCACTTAAAATTGGGTTGAAAGCATTATTTAAATTTGGCAAGAAGGCGGTTGCAAAAGGCCTATCAGGTGCCTCAAAGGGAATTAGCAAAGTTGCAACTAAAACATGGAGCAACCTATCGTTTAAAAGTGGTTGGGCTGGTGCAGGTAAGAGCGCTGGTGCTTATGCAGGTGGCGGTATTAACGTTTACAACAATTGGGATAAAGTAAAAAAATCGCCGTGGAAATTGCTTACCTATTTTGCAAGCGGTGCAGCAGGTTCAAGCATCGCCGGTTCTTATGGAGGCGGTGAACTTTTTGGAAGCGAACTAGCTGCTGCAGCAACTGGCTTTGCCGCTACGGGTGCAGGCAATGTATTTACAGAAGCGGACAACTGGAATAAAATGGACATTACCGATTTCACCAAAGTGTTTGCAAAAGGCGGATCAGCAGCTTTAACGGGTAAGGCCATAGGAAAAACTTTTACAAAAGGGTTCACAGGTGTTAATTCTTCAGTATATAACCTAAATGAGGCCCTTTACAATACAGCAGAATCTTTTAGTTATAGCTTTGGCAGCCACGAAGGACCAATTAATATTGGCCAAATGTTGGGATATGGCGGCAGTGGGTTTGCAAGTTCCGTGATTGGAAGTGCTTCAAACTATGGACTAAAGAAGATTGGCTTTGGAAATTTTGGTTCTAAAGTACTATCCGGTTTAACAAGCGATTTTTCTTCTAATACTATGAATTACTATGTTAAGAATGACTTTAAAGGGTTTGAAAAAATACAGTTAAAGAACATTTTCAAACAATGGGTTAAGTCATCTACTAAGGGAGGTATAAAAGGCTTTTTTCAAAGTTTAGGAAATAGCCTCGGTGCAGTAGACAGAACATTCTAATTTCCTGATTTACCAAAATATTTTTTTAGACTTTTTTTCATTATTGATATGTATAGAAAGCTATTTATCATCTCTCTACTTTCGCTTCCTTTTTTTTCATGTGTATCGGTTTTTACTCGGATAAACAAAGAGCAACTAAAGAACTATGATGAGTTTAGGATAGATAACGACAGTATTTTTGTTGTCAAGAGTATAAGTCTTTTGGAAAGACTCTGTTTTGATTGTGTGCCAAAGAAAGATTTTCCAATTGCACTAACAAATGATTTTGGAACAAAAAATATTGAAAATATAAATGGCTTTATTGCTAAATTAAATCAAAAAGGATTTAAAATAAAAATTGATAGCCCTGCTCTAAATGACAGCTTATTTTTTTATTCTAAACAGGAATGGACGAAAAGAATTTGGGGTAAAAAACCGCCACCACAAAATATTAACGGTAATATTCTCATTATATCTACTAATTACTTTGGCTCAATAGGGTTGAATGGTCATGCAGGTATGAGTACAAGCAGAACAGTCTTTGAATTTGTAAAACTTCAAAACAGTGAAGTTGTTAGCTTTTCTTCGTTTGTTTTAAAAAAAGGTCTTTCTTACGAAAATCCACTAATAAAATACCGTGATTTAAAAAAAATCTTTAAAAGGCTCTTAAACGAATAATTTCACTACAATAAAAACTTTACACCATGCCACTACTCCACACACTCTTCCTCCTCTTGCAACACACCGTGTCAGTGTACACATTCACATTACCAGCTTTAACCGGCGGCGAGATAAACCTTGCTAACTACCAGGGCAAAAAGATACTGCTGGTCAACACCGCAAGCCAATGCCAGTATGCCAATCAATATGCAGAGCTCCAGCAGTTGCAGCAACTGTACGCCGACAGCCTTGTGGTGATAGCCGTTCCCAGCAACAACTTCAACAATATGGAGCCCGGCAGCAATGAAGATATTGCCCTTTTTGTGCAACAGTACAACATCAATTTTCCCATTGCACAAAAGCTGGATGTGCTGGGAGACAGTGCCCACCCGCTATACCAATGGCTGGCGCACCGCCACCATGAGGGTAGCATAGATGCCCTGCCCCGCTGGAACTTTACCAAAATACTGATTGGCAAAACCGGGCAGGTGGAAAAAGTATTTGACCCTGCGGTAAGCCCGTTGGCACAAAGGGTGAAAGATGCGGTAGGGCAGTAATTTTTTTTAGTTTGGCAACAAACAAACTAATATTCATTCGAATATTCACAATATGAATTTTTATACTGCCAAGGGTAATTTATTTTTATAGTATTAACGTAAACCTCCAACCAAAAAGATTACCAACGCAACGAACTGGATGAAGAGTTTGGTGTTGATTTACATTATTTTGATGCCAGAATGTATGATGCGCAGGTTGGAAGGTTTAACGGGGTGGATGTATATGCGGAAGACTTTACCAAATTGTCGCCTTACAATTACGCAGCCAACAACCCGTATTATTTTGCCGACCCGGATGGCAGAATAATCATGGCCATTTTTGCTAAAGTTGTTATTAAGGCTATTTCAAAAGCTATAATTAAAAAATTAGCCTTGAAAGCAGGGACTGCCGCAGCAAAAAAAACAGCGGGTTCTTCTTTAATGAAATTTGCAGCAGGTTCAGCTAAATCTGTAAAAACCTCAAAAGCAATAGCAACAGCTCAAAAAATTGGTTCCGTTGCAGGCGGAGCAAGCAATACAGTGCGCAATTGGGATCAGATAACAAAGGGTGGCGGTATTAATGTGATAAGGGCGGCTGGCCATTTTCTTGCAGGCAGCAATGGTGGCGAAATAGCTGCCCTCGGTACTCCCTTTGCTGCCCTTGCGGGTATGGGTATTGGCGGCTTAAGCAATGTGGAAACAGATTTTGTTTTTGACCTTGAAGTTGATTTTTGGAAAAGCTTTAGCCGTGGTGCCAGCAGTGCATTAGCAGGCAAAAGTGCTGGTAAAAGTTTTTTGAAAGGGGCAGATGTAAAAATAGGGCCGGCGTTTACTAAAGAATGGTGGGGCGAAGGAATAATGAGTGGTACTGAAAAAGGCTTTCAAACCGTTTTTAATAATTATGATCTTTATGGAAAAGACGGCATTAAAAAATTTGGCGGTGGTTTTTACTGGAATTCATTTGCGGCGGGATTTGCAGGAGGAGCAGCAAAAGGTATAATGGGAAACCTAGGTTTCAATTTGGAAAACAAGCTAAATGCCAGTTCTCCTGGAACCTATGATTTTAGTGTTTTCAGTGTTGGCTTGTCTAGTATTACAGGTGATTTAACCAAAAGTTTGGCTTTGAAATCAATTAACAAAGAGTACAAAATTTATGTAAAAAAGAATAAACAAAGTAATTCTTTGAGCTTCTTTAACGGTGTAACCCAGTTATTAATGTATCACTGGGGTAAATAAATTATCGACTATGGGTAAACTAATATTGATAATTCTTCTGTTTTTTTCCTCTTGCTCAATTAATAAATTTATTGATAGAGAAAACTTTATTGACAAGCTTCCTTCAACAATCCCGGCAGATTCAATTCATCTATTGGATCCTGCTTTTACAGTTTGGTACCATGAAAAGGATTTTGATTACGCATTCCCAAGTAATAGTCGACCTGATACATTTGTTAAATACTTGCGTGAAGCGTTTTCTAAAACCAAAATTTCCAACAATTTGAATGGTGCAAAAAATTCTGGTTGCTTGAGTAACAAAAATGATAAACGAGATTGGAGATCTGAATTTAACTATGACTATGAAAAGCACAAGTGCCTTTCTTTGTTAGATGGCTATAATGTTTTTTTAAATGTGAAAATGAATATTAGTACAGTTCAAGGAAACATGGGCGGTGCTGAACTGGAAACTATAAATTGTTATCTTAATGTTATCAAGGATGGAAAAGTTTTATATTACAAAAATTTTTCTTCGGTCAGAGATATAAAAAATAACCGATTCCCAAAAGATTCAACAGACCGAAAAGATTACCCCTATTTTGCCAACGACCAAATAGAAAGGGTAGTGAAAAATATAACAGCCGATTTGATAAAAAGAATTGGTCCGGCTGCCAAGTAAAAGAAGTGGGCGGTTGTTGATTGAAAAGAGGATTATTTTCTTGCAGGTAGCAATGGTGGCGAAATAGCTGCCCTCGGTACTCCCTTTGCTGCACTTGCGGGTATGGGTATTGGCGGCTTAAGCAATGTGGAAACAGATTTTGTTTTTGACCTTGAAGTTGATTTTTGGAAAAGCTTTAGCCGTGGTGCCAGCAGTGCATTAGCAGGCAAAAGTGCTGGAAAAAGTTTTTTAAAAGGTGCAGATATAAAGATCGGACCCGCATTTACACAGGAATGGTGGGGCGAAGGAATAATGAGTGGTACTGAAAAAGGTTTTCAAACCGTGTTTAATAATTATGATCTTTATGGAAAAGACGGAATTAAAAAATTTGGAGGTGGTTTTTATTGGAACTCGTTTGCGGCGGGGTTTGCTGGAGGAGCAGTAAAGGGGGTTGCAAGTAATCTTATTACAGGGCTTCAAAATAACTTGAATGCACTTCCCGGAGGAGCAGGGAAATATGATTTTAGTTTGTTTAGCGTAGGGCTTTCAAGTGTAGGCGGCGATATCACAAAAAGTCTAGCATTGAAAGCAATGAATAAAGATTACAAAACTTATATAAAGAAAAACAAGCAGAGCAATTGGCTGAGTTTCTTTAACGGGGCTGCACAATTAATGCTGTATAACTGGGGAAAATAACAAAATGAAAAAAATACTATTATTGTTTCTTCCGCTGCTTTCTGGTTGTTCGATTAGCCGGTTTGTTAACCGTGATTGTTATATTGATTTGATGCCACCGAGTATTTCTGCAGATTCGGTAATTGTAGTGAACCCGGCTTTTTCAATGTGGTATTATGAGAAGAACTTAAGCTATTCAATAGAACAGAGAGGCCGGCCAGATTCTTTCGTGAAGCTTCTTAATCATAAGTTCAGTTCTAGAAACCTTATAAATGTTTTACGAATGGACTTAAATTCAGGATGTATGCAAAACAAAATGTCTGAGAATAATTGGGAGATTCGAAAAGCTTATGATTATGACACACATAAGTGCCTGCCTTTGGTTAAAGACCATTACAATGTTTTTTTTAATGTTGGGATGAGTATAAAAGATGCAGAGATGGATGTATCAGGCAGGGAGTTTGAAAGTGTGGATTGTTATGTTATAGTGATTAAAAACAGCAAGGTGCTTTACTACAGGCATTTTGCATCTGCGAGGGAAGTAAAGAAACACCATTTTCCCAAAGGCAGTAAAGATCGGGAAGACTTTCCCTATTTTGCCAACAACCAGATAGAAAGGGTGGTAAAAAGTATAACAGCCGATTTAATAAAACGAATTGTTCCGGCATCAAAGTAAAAGGAGTGGGCGGATGTTCATTGAAAAAATCGCCATTTTCTTGCAGGCAGCAATGGTGGCGAACTAGCTGCCCTCGGCACGCCCTTTGCCGCACTTGCGGGTATGGGTATTGGCGGCTTAAGCAATGTGGAAACAGATTTTGTTTTTGACCCTGAAGTGGACTTTTGGAAAAGTTTTAGCCGGGGTGCAAGCAGTGCTTTAGCAGGCAAAAGTTTTGGCAAAAGCTTTTTAAAAGGGGCAGGTATAAAGATTGGGCCACAAGGAATTGGCTCAATAGCTATAGGTGGTGCAGAAAAAGGGCTGCAAACGGTGTTTAATAATTATGATTTGTATGGTAAAGACGGCATTAAATATTTTGGTAAGGATTTTTATTGGAAGTCGTTTGCGGCGGGGTTTGC
>JBGSMI010000043.1:0-9819 GCA_041740215.1 Ferruginibacter sp. | reverse complement strand
GAAATTGCGGGTAATGATCGTAAGATTGTGAATCAAAGCGGTAGCGGAGATGATGGCATCGGGTAGTTTTATTTTATAAGATTTTCGAAGAATCCATTATCAAGCATCCATCATCCAGTATCCAGTCCCGATAGCTATCGGGACCAGCATCCATCATCCAGTATCCAGTATCCAGCATCCCGCATCCAGTATCCAGTATCCAGCATCCATCATCCAGTATCCAGCATCCCGCTAATACCCCGCCGCTCCATCATCGCCTCGCTTATCGGCAATGGCAGTGATCGATTTAGGTTTCCCTGGCTTTATTTCAATCAATTCAGTCCTGCCGATCTGGCCCCTTTTGGAAATTTTATAGCCCATTGCTTCAAGTGCCCTGATGGTGCCTGCATCAAAATCTTTTTCAACATAAATCAAATCCGGAAACCACTGGTGATGAAATTTTGGCTTGTTAACCGCATCTTCCGGTGTCATCTTAAAATCAATCATATTTACTACCGACTGGATGACACTGGTTGGTATGGTGGTGCCACCTGGTGTTCCAACTACAAGGTAGGGTTGATTGTTTTTTAAAACTATGGTTGGGGTCATACTGCTCAGCATTCTTTTACCGGGTGCAATGGCGTTGGCTTCTGCACCAATAGCGCCATACATATTGGGTACGCCAGGCTTCACACTAAAATCATCCATTTCATTATTCAACAAAAAGCCGGCACCACTTACCACGGTTCTGCTACCATATCCTCCATTGAGTGTTGTGGTAACAGAAACCGCATTTCCCTCCGCATCTATGATGCTTAAATGGGTGGTTTCCTCACTTTCTGGAATGTTGCCCTCTTTTGTATCAGTGCTATTGCCCGCTTTTCCGGGTGTATAATCTTTCATTCTTTCATCCAGGTAGGCTTTGCTCACCAACTTTTTTACCGGCACTTTCACAAAGTCTGCATCACCTAAATATTTTGCCCGGTCGGCATAGGCCCTTCTTTCTGTTTCTGTAAGCAATTGCACACTTTCAGGAGATTGAAATTTCATTTCACCAATGTTTTTTTGCTCAATCATTTTTAAGACCTGTTGCAATATTATGCCGCCGCTACTTGGCAAAGGCATTGAAACAATATGATAGGATTTGTAATCGAATTCGATTGCAGTTCTTTCCTTAGCACGATAATTTTTTAGGTCGTCTAATCCAATAATGCCTTTTGCTTTGCTCATTTCAGCCACAATCAGTCGGGCCGTTTCACCTTCGTAAAATCCTTTGGCTCCTAAATCACGGATACGTTTGAGTGTATTCGCAAGGTCTTTTTGAATCAGGGAATCACCCTCCTTCCAGGCGGCTTCCTTTACAAAAACCGTTGGGGCGGTATTCAGTTGAATAAATTCTTTTTTAAGATCATTCAAATCTTCAGCCTGTCCTCCTGTAATGGCAAATCCATTTTCGGCCAGTTCAATGGCGGGTTGTATTAGTTTTTTGAAAGGCAGTTTTGCATACTTCATCGAAGCAAATAAACCAGCAATGGTACCCGGAATTCCACAAGCCAAATGCCCATCCTGCGATAAATTCATTTGTGCGTTTCCATTTACATCAAGATACATATCCCTGCTGGCTTTAGCGGGTGCGGTTTCCCTGTAATCAATGGCTATATTTTTTCCGTTCTTTAAATGAGCCACCATAAAACCACCTCCACCGATATTGCCGGCGCCGGGGTAAACCACTGCCAGCGCCAGTTGCGTGGCAATGGCAGCGTCAATTGCATTGCCTCCTTGTTTTAATATACTTAAGCCGGCATTACTTGCCAATGCGTTGGCAGATACCACTGCACCTTTACTACAGGTAACTTTTTTTTGTGCTTTGTAATTGTATGGATTAATTTTTTGTGCCTGGCCAGCCAGGTTTGTAACCATTAAAACTATTAATATAAAGCCTTTTAATGTTTGAACGCTCATTGAGTGAAATTTGATCTAAATTACGGTTTTGACTTTATTCGCAAATAAATTTTATAGGATTAGGTCGGTAGTTGTAAAAGGGTTTTTAGTATTTGGTTAGACGCTGTTTTTTTTGCCGCCCGATTTATTCTGGACAGGTTGATGTAATCCTTTGGCTTCGCCCAGGATGTAGCAAAAAAATCAAGGTTACACCCTATCCGCCCTTTGGGCACTTTCTCCCTTTAGAGAAAAGAAAAAGAAAAAATCATTCCCGGCTAAAAATTTAAATGCCTGGCTAAATCCGATAGGTTCGGATTCATTTTTTAACGGCAGGCATTCAAATTTTCTTTACCCTGTCTGAATGTGTTAAGCAGACAGGGCTTTTTTTATGAGGCCGGCAGTTACCTTATCAAAGATCTACCTAATCCTAAAATTTAGTGAATTCATTTAAAGCCATTTTATTTAGAGGCACTAGGTTTTCTGCAGCTATTCTAATTGTAAGAGCGCTTTTAAGGCAGATTTTATGAAAGAAAATTGTATGTGATAAGCGGCGCAAATTAATTGCTATCTTCCCCTTTCTATTCATTATCACAAATTTATTTATGAAGCAATTTTCGTTGTTTATTTCTTTTTTGTTTATTGCATTAGTAGCAGTATTTGGTCAGCAATTGAAAAGTCCTGATCAGTATTTGGGCTATCAACTGGGTGAACGTTATACACCACATCATAAAATAGTAAGTTATTTTCAACAAGTGGCTGTGGCTAAGCCACAGATGATGAAGCTGGAGCAATACGGCGAAACCAACGAGGGCAGACCTTTACTGTTGGCTTTTATTGCATCGGAAGAAAATTTGAGTAAGCTGGAAGATATCCGCAAAAACAACCTGCGTTTAACAGGGTTGTTGAATGATAAGCCCGGCGATGTAAATGCGCCAGCCATTGTTTGGCTTAGCTACAATGTGCATGGCAACGAAACAAGTAGCAGTGAAGTGGCGATGAAAACTTTGTATGAGTTGTTGAATGCTGCCAATGCGCAAACAAAGGAATATTTGAAAAATACGGTCGTAATCATTGATCCATGTATCAACCCCGATGGCCGTGACCGATATGTAAACTGGTTTATCCAGATGAAAGGAAAAGATGCCAACCCCGATCCCAATGCAAGAGAACACAGTGAGCCATGGCCAGGTGGCAGGTACAATCATTTTAGTTTTGATCTAAACAGAGATTGGGCATGGCAATCACAGTTGGAAACACAACAGCGCATGATTCAATACAACCGCTGGATGCCTCATGTACACAGCGATTACCATGAGCAAGGCGCAAACAACCCCTATTATTTTGCCCCTGCCGCACAGCCTTACCACGAAGTAATTACCACATGGCAAAGAGATTTTCAGGTGGTTATTGGTAAGAACAATGCTAAATATTTTGATGCGAATGGCTGGTTGTATTTTACAAAAGAAGTGTTCGATTTATTTTACCCTTCGTATGGAGATACTTATCCTATTTATAATGGTAGTATAGGGATGACATTTGAGCAAGGAGGTGGCAGCAGGGCAGGTTCGTCCCTTGTAATTGCAAATGGTGATACCCTTACTTTAAAAGACAGGATTGCGCATCATTTTACAACCAGCATGAGTACGCTTGAAGTAGTATCAAAAAATACGGAGAGACTGGTGAAAGAGTTTAAGCAGTTTTTTGATGATGGAAAAAATAATGGAGTAGGGGAGTACAAATCTTTTGTAATTACGGATGTAAATACCAATAAAATAAACGGCCTGAAACGCCTGCTGGATGTAAATGGAATTACTTACGGAACTGCGGCTGCAGGTACGTTAAAAGGCTTTAATTATTTTACCGGTAAAGACGAATCTTTTACGGCTACCAACGCATTGGTAGTAAGTACATACCAACCAAAAGGCGTGTTGGCAAAAGTGTTGTTTGAGCCGAAATCTAAATTAATAGATTCTGCTACTTATGATATTACAGCCTGGGCATTGCCTTATGTATATGGTCTGCAAACCTATGCAGTAAAAGAAAAAATTGCCTTCACCAATTACATTGCAAAGTCATCTTACAATGCAATACCGGAAACTTCTTATGGATATCTGGTGAGCTATTCATCTTTTGAAGACTCCAAATTTTTAGCAGCCCTTATCAATGCAGGTATGAAAGTTCGTTATGCAGAGAATGATTTTAGTTTTGGAGGTAGTAAGTACAAAAGAGGAACCATGATTGTGCTTAAAAAAGGTAATGAAAGCAAAATGGAGATTTTTAAACAGGCAGCACAAAAATTTGATGTAACTGTGGTAGCAATATCCTCCGGCTTTGTTGATGGCGGTGCTGACTTTGGAAGCCAGAAAGTACACTTTATCAGTAAACCAAATGTGGCAATGCTTACTGGTAAAGGAGTAGATGCAAGTGCAGCGGGCGAAGTATGGAATTTGTTTGAACAACAATTGCATTATCCAATTACGTTAATTAATGCAGAAGATATTGGAAACATCAATTGGAAAAGTATTGATGTGCTGATTTTACCAAATGGCCGGTATAAATTTTTAACTGAAAAAGATGGTGCAAGCGACTTGAAAACCTGGGTAAGGCAAGGTGGAAAAATCATTGCCATGGAGAATGCAGTGGCGCAAATGGCCAGTGGTGATTGGGGTATCAAAGTAAAAAAGGATGAGGAGGCGAAGAAGCAGGAGGAGAAGCCCTTAACCTATTCGGAACTGAAGCGCTATGAAGAAAGTGAGCACAACGGACTTATGAGTAATATAGCAGGTGCCATCTACAAAATTGAGCTGGACAATTCTCATCCGTTGGCATTGGGCTTTCCTGACTATTTTTACAACCTGAAGCAGGATGCCAATATGTATGAATATTTAAAAGATGGCTGGAATGTAGGTGTGATTAAAAAAGATAGTTACACCGCAGGTTTTGTGGGTAGCAATCTGAAAGAAAAAATTAAAGATGGTCTGTCAATTGGCGTGCAGGATTTTGGCAGAGGAAACATTGTTTATCTGGCCGATAATCCAATATTTCGTTGTTTTTGGGAGAACGGAAAGATGCTGTTCAGTAACGCCGTGTTCTTAGTAGGACAGTAAAATTGGGTGGAATCCAGCATTAAAAAAATCCTGTTAAATGAATCGTAAAACTATTAAAGGTGAATGTACAATGGCTCACATTGTTTGTTCACCTTTAATTTTGCCTGTATCGTAAATGTCATGTACAATAAATGTTGAGGGGCACCATTTTTAGCAGGTGTTTCACATTGCTACATTCACCCGAAAGGTTGGCAACTCAATCGGATCCGAAGTACACCCGACATTTCAATTGGGCTTTTAATATTTGTTCATTACCTTATATTCGCAAATCAATAAAAAATTATGCGCAAAGTTTTAGTTGTTTCCCTTATCTTATTCAATACGCTTTTGGCAATTGGTCAAACTCCAGGAACGTACACCGCTTCTGAAATATTACAACAGTTAAAAAAGCTAAATGTATTGGGCTCTGTGCTATACATAGCAGCTCATCCGGATGATGAGAATACCCGCTTACTCGGTTACCTGGCCAATGAGAAATTATACCGCACTGGCTATTTAAGTTTAACCAGAGGCGATGGCGGTCAAAATCTAATTGGCGATGAGCAAGGTATTGATCTGGGGTTGATTCGTACACAGGAATTATTATCTGCCCGCCGTATTGATGGTGCAGAGCAATTCTTTAGCAGGGCTTACGATTTTGGTTATTGTAAAAGTTCTGAGGAAGCCTTGCGCATTTGGGGGCATGATAAAATATTGAGTGATGCTGTTTGGGTGATCCGTAAATTCAGACCAGATGTAATCATTGCCCGTTTTCCGGAAGACAGCAGGGCAGGGCACGGGCATCACGCTGCATCGGGTATCATTGCCCGTGAGGCATTTGAGGCGGCGGCGGATACTACTAAATTTCCGGAGCAACTAACGAAGGGTGTTGGCGTGTGGCAGGCAAAGCGATTGCTATGGAATACTTTTAATTTTGGCAGCACCAACACCACCAGTGAAGATCAGTTTAAATTGGAAGTAGGTATGTACAATCCACTATTAGGAAAAGGCTATGGTGAAATTGCAGCTCTCAGTCGCAGCCAGCATAAGAGCCAGGGCTTTGGTGTGTCGGCACAAAGAGGCAGTGCAATTGAATATTTTACAACTGTGAAAGGAGATAAGCCAGTGAATGATTTGATGGACGGAGTAGATATCGGTTGGAGCAGAACAGGTGAAAATGAAATAACAGATTCCGTAAATCACCTAATCCGTAATTATGATGTGCAGCATCCAGAGCATTCAGTTGCAGCATTGATTCAGCTCATACAAATCATACAGCGGTTGAGATATTCTATTCCTGCTCCAATAGTGAAACCGGCCGGTGATGGAAAAACCAACAGCAGCAACAATCCCATACAAAGCAAATCAAAGTCTGCTACTTTTGAGATAAATACGCCATTTTGGGCAATGCACAAAGAGGAAGATATCAATAAACTGATAGAATATGCTGGCGGTATTTTTATGGAAGCAACGGCTGTTAATCAATTGAATGTGGTTGGCGACAGCATTAAAATAAACCTTGCATTTAATAACCGCACCGGTTTGCCAATTGACCGGGTAATGGTATCCGTATTTGGTATCAACTATACATTTGACGCTTTTAAAGCCAATGAGTATAAATCCAAAATCGTTACTGCAGCGATCAGTGATATCGCCCAGGCCGCTCAACCATTCTGGCTGGAAAGAGGTCTGGATGAGGGAAAGGGTAGTTTCGACATCAGGGAACAAAATTTGATTGGCAATCCTGAAATATATAATTACAAGGCAAATTTTCAGCTAACCTTTGGTAAGGATGTGTATCAATTTTTTAAACCTGTTTTGTATAAGTACACCGATCCTGTAAAGGGAGAATTGTATCAGCCCATTCAAATTGTAAATCCCGTTTTTATCAATAGCATACAGAATATTATCATATTTAAAAATGACGATGTCAATCAAAAACGGGATGTAGGATTCTCATTGCAGTTCAATACAGCGCTGGAGGACACCGCTAATTTCAGGTATCAGTATAACGGTTATTCAAGATTGGTTTTTGACTCAATGATGCATGTATCAAAAATGGCGGTAAGAAATATCACGGTTGTTTTAAACAGTGATTCCCTTAAGAAAAATACAAAGGAATATTTAGGCGGACAACTTACGTCCAAAGCCTTTAAAGACAACCAGCTTCTTACACTAGCCAAAATTAAATACGATCATATACCGGATATTTTTTACAATTATTATGATGGTGTAGCTGTTTTAAAAATGGATTTAAAAATTGCGGGCAAGCGGGTAGGTTATATTGCCGGTGCAGGTGATAAAGTACCACAGGCATTGGAACAAATGGGATACACCGTGGCAATGCTTACAGAAAAAGAATTAAAGGCGGGCAATCTAAAGCAGTACGATGCCATTGTAACCGGCGTGAGGGCTTACAATACCAACGAGTGGATGAACAATGTATATGATGTGTTGATGGACTATGTAAAAGAAGGTGGTATTCTATTGTCGCAATACAATACCAGCAACCAGATAGGTCCTGTAAAAGCAAAGATGGCGCCTTATCCGTTTAACATTAGCCGCAACCGTGTAACAGATGAAACTGCAAAAGTGAATTTTCTGTTACCGAAGCACCCTGTTTTAAATTATCCCAATAAAATAACGGAAAATGATTTTGATGGCTGGATACAGGAACGCAGTATTTACAATGCTGAAAAAGTTGACAACAATTACCAACGCATTCTAAGCATGAAAGACCCCGGTGAAAATGAGCAGGATGGCAGTTTGATCATTGCCAATTATGGCAAAGGAAGATTTGTGTACACCGGATTGGTATTTTTCAGGGAGTTGCCAGCAGGTGTACCAGGAGCATACCGGTTGTTTGCCAATTTAATTGCTACTCCGCCCAAAAATGCAAATACAAAAGCGGGTAAATAAAAACAAGCTATATGGAAAATGAAAAGTCATATTGGAACAAATGGTATTTAGGGGTATTCCTTTTTCTACTCCTGCAAGTCATCTTTTTTTATTTCATAACGATTGAATTTAAATAACGGATAGTCAGGATAATCAGACGGGCTGAAAATTATTTTAAACCAAAAGAGAGGTATTTCAAATTCGATATCGGATGTCGTATCACCAGGTGGTTGGTGAGGACACCAACCACGGCCTGGCCTTGGTCGGTGTCTCCACCGACCGAAATTGGAAACGATCTCCGATTGCTATTGAATTTGAAATGCAACTACCAAAAAACCCATCATGGGTAGCGAGTATTTATGAGTACAATTGACTGGGTAGTATTGATCACCACACTTTGCTGCATCATCCTTTATGGCATCTACAAAAGTAGTAGTACCAAAAATCTGGAAGGATACTTTCTAAGTAACAGAAGTATGCCCTGGTATATGGTGCTGCTCAGTATCATGGGTACACAGGCAAGTGCCATTACGTTCCTAAGTGCGCCAGGCCAGGCCTATACCGATGGAATGCGTTTTGTGCAATATTATTTTGGTTTGCCGCTCGCCATGATCGTGATCTGTATTTTTTTTGTACCTGTTTTTAGAAAGTTAAAAGTGTACACTGCCTACGAGTTTTTAGAAAACCGCTTCGATCTTAAAACCCGCTCATTAACCTCTGCGTTATTTTTAATTTCCCGTGGCCTGTCAACAGGAATCAGTATTTATGCGCCATCCATTATTTTAAGTTCACTACTAGGATGGAACATTTATTACACCAATTTAATCATGGGTGGATTGCTCATTATTTATACCATGAGTGGAGGGGCTAAAGCAGTAGCCTATACGCAGCAATTGCAATTGATTATTATCATCGCAGGTATGTTTCTGGCTGGGTATATGGTAGTTACCTTATTGCCGGATGGGATGGGCTTTGTGGATGCAATTACTGTTGCTGGTAACCAGGGCAAAATGAATATCATTACCACAGGCGTTACCAACAATCATTTTGACTGGAAGGATAAATACAATATCTGGAGTGGTGTAATTGGAGGTTTTTTTCTGGCGTTGAGTTATTTTGGTGCAGATCAAAGCCAGGTAGGGCGATACCTTACGGCCAGCACGGATAAAGAAAGTAAAATCGGACTGCTTACCAATGGCCTGGTAAAAGTGCCGATGCAATTCCTGATTTTACTGGTGGGTATTTTGGTGTTCTCATTTTATCAGTATCACAAGGCGCCTGTTTATTTTGATGATGCTAAAGTGATTGTTGCTAAAAAAACGGTGTATAAAGATGCTTTGATAAACCTGGAGCAACAATATGCGAAGGCGCTTGCAGCCAATGAGCGCACACAAACCACGGCGGTAAGGGCAGCGTATAAAGAAGTTTTAAAAAAGGCCATCCCTGGTGATGATGCCAATGATACCAATTTTATATTCCTGCGTTTTGTGATTGACAATTTACCCAAGGGTTTGGTTGGATTATTAATTGCCGTGATATTTTTAGCGGCCTGGGGTAGCATTGCAGCAGCGTTGAATTCACTCGCTTCCTGCACGGTAATTGATTTTCATAAAAAGTTTATCAATACAAATTGTTCCGAAGCTAAGGATTACAGCATTTCAAGATGGTATACATTTGGGTGGGGTGTTTTCTCCATTGTGGTAGCCATGTTTGCACACAACCTTGGTAACAGCCTGATTGAAGCGGTGAATATTTTAGGCTCTTTATTTTATGGGGTGATCCTCGGAATCTTCCTGGTGGCATTTTGGATAAAACATATAAAGGCAAATGCTGTTTTTATAGCTGCAGTAATTTCGGAATTGTTGGTGATACTCATTTATAACCTGAACATTATTTCTTTTTTATGGTTGAATGT
>JBGSMI010000020.1:0-10847 GCA_041740215.1 Ferruginibacter sp. | reverse complement strand
GGAGATTCTATAAAGTTTGTAAACTTTTCAACCTATGGTACCAGCATTACTTATAAATGGGATTTTGGTTACAACGGCCAAACGTCTACTGCGGTATCTCCATCCTTCTTTTATCCTGCTTTGCCCAATGCACAAACTTATACAGTGAAATTAGTCGTAACGAATACAAGCTGTTTGCAAAAAGATTCAGTAACCAGGCAGATCACAATTCCCGGCAGGCCTTATATTAATTTAGGTGCGGATATTGACCAGTGTAACAGCACAGCACCCATCACCCTGAAAGCCACCTCACATCCGGGTGCTACTTACCTGTGGCAAAACAATAGCACGGCTGATACATTCAGGGTAACTGTAACAGGCAATAATACTTATTGGGTAAACGTCACCTACAATGGCTGTAGCCGCAGAGATACTGTAAAAGTGTTGATCAGTCCGATCAGTGCTAAACCATTACAGCAAATTAATTTATGTACAGACTCGGTACTGGTAAACGCAAGAAGAGGATTTGGTGAAACCTACAGTTGGAATACAGGTGCCACCACTCAATCCATTTACATGAACACGCCGGGCTTTTATTGGGTGGATATTACCTACTTCAATTGTGTGTATAGAGATTCATTTGTAGTGAATAATGTAAACACTTCCCGGCCATTTGGTGCAGATACCACCGTTTGCTTAACCAATGGTGGCTATATTTTAAATGCAGCGATGCCCGGCGCTATTTCATATACCTGGCAAAACAACAATACTGCCGATAGCTTACTTATAACTGCTGCAGGGCAGTATCGGGTGGCCATCAATTTTGGCAACTGCATCATCAAAGATACCATCAATATTCTGGGCTATCCTTCAGCACAAACAATGGTGAAAGACACCAGCATTTGTTTCGGAGAAAGCTTTCAGTTACCCTCAGGAATCAATGTAACCAGCGCAGGAACCTATGCTGATACAGTGAAATACACCGGGGGATGCGATAGCCTGATACGTCGGTTTAACCTTACCGTAAAACCAAAGCCTTCAGTTGGCAACGATACGACCATTTGTTTTGCGCAGGGAAATTACACCATCAATGCCAGCACAGTGGGGGCTGTTTCGTATACCTGGCAAAACGGCGATACTACTGCATTTGAAACAATTAGTGGCCCGGGCTTATATTGGGTGCAGGTAAATTATGGCACCTGCACCGCAGGTGATTCTGTTGTAATCAGCGATTTTGCTGCACCTGCAACGGTTACTGTAGATACCAGCATTTGTTCAGGTTCTTCTATCGTAATGCCCTGGGGGCAAATTGTATCCAACACCGGTACTTACAGTGATACGTTGCAATCTTCCGGCGGAGGCTGCGACAGTTTGATCAGGAGGTATACGGTAACAATCAATTCCAAACCTGTACTGGGAATTGACGCCTCGGTAAACATCTGCACGGGAGCATCCATTGACCTCACTTCTTACTTTACTACCACCGGACTTGCTACAAACTGGACAATCAATAATGGCATGGTAACCAATCCAACAGCGGTAAATGTAGCGGGCACTTACCGGCTGATAGCCGCGACTGCCAGTGGCTGTAGTGATACTGCAATGGTGCAGCTTACAACCAATAATCAACCTGCTCTGGGGAATGATACTGCCATTGCTGTTTGCAGCGGAACGACGGCTAATTTAACTACCGCCTTTAATACAACAGGGCTTACATCTTACTGGTCCCTGAATGGAAACCCTGTTCTTTCTCCGGCGGCTGTAACTGCTGCAGGAAGCTACCAGTTAATTGCTCTGAATACTTTTTCCTGCTCAGATACAGCGCTGGTGGTGCTTTCAGTAAACCCAAAGCCTAACCTTGGCCCGGATAGCATCCTTACAATTTGTAGTGGAGATACTGTAAACCTCAACTCAATTTTCAACAGTAGTGGGTTTACTACAAACTGGTCTTTAAACAATGTTCCCGTTACAAATCCTTCCGCAATCGTGGTTGCAGGTGTTTACAGATTGATTGCATCGGCTCCTGCCGACTGTAGTGATACCGCTTTATTAACAATCGCCTATCACCCCAAACCAACAGTAGGAACTGACCAGGTTCGGAATATATGCCAGGGAAACACCTTTGATTTGAATACTGTTTTTAACACAACCGGTTTGTCCGTTTCCTGGACATTTGGCGGCAATATGGTTACCAATACTACGGCAGTGAGTAATGCCGGAACCTACAGGCTTATTGCAACAAATACTGTTGGATGTTCAGATACCGCCTTACTAACGTTGAGCATTAGCCCAAAACCATTTTTGGGAAATGACACCCTGGTCAGCAGGTGCAACGGCAACAGCATCAACCTAACCAACTTTTATTCAACTACTAACCTAACCACATCCTGGACCATTGGCGGAGTAACCGTAACCAACCCTGCACAGGTTGTGAATGCTGGCGTGTATCAACTGATAGCATCATCTGCGGCAGGCTGTAGCGATACGGCTTTGCTTACGTTTAGCAATAGCCCAAAACCAGCAATAGGTAAGGATACTGCTATCAGCATCTGCGGCAGCAATGTAGTAAACTTAGGTAGTCTTTATAACAGCGCTGGTTTAGCAGCTACCTGGACGCTGAATGGATTGGCTGTAAATAATCCAACTGCTGTGAATGTGGCAGGAACTTACCAGTTGGTAGTAACCAATAATTTTAGTTGTGCGGATACTGCATTGGCAATTATTACCATTAATCCAAAACCTGCTTTGGGTAATGATACCACCATCAATATTTGCCAGGGGGCAACCCGGAATATAACTTCCGTGTACACAACTACCGGACTCACTACAGCGTGGAGCCTTGGTGGAAACCCGGTTTCAAATCCGTCAGCTATAGCGATTGCAGGTAATTACCAATTGATTGTACAAAACAATTTTAATTGTGCCGACACAGCCCTGCTAACCCTGGCCATTCTTCCGAAACAATCCATCGGTAATGACAGCTCTATCAATATTTGCCAGGGCAATTCCATCAATTTAACCAGTTTGTATAACACCACCGGCCTTGCTGCCAACTGGTACCTCGGCGGCACTCCGGTAAGCAATCCTGCTGCTGTTAGTTTAGCAGGCAGCTACCAGTTAATCGCTGGCAATCAAATCAGTTGCCCGGATACAGCGATTGTAACAGTAATTACACTACCCAAACCTAATCTTGGCAAAGACACCATCGTAAATATTTGTACCGGCGGTTCTTTCAATCTGGCATCGCTTTACAATACCGGCAACAATATCAATCAATGGTCTTTTAATGGAATTGGTATAAGCAATCCTGTTGCCGTTACAAACGCTGGTACTTATCAATTGATCACAACGGCATTGTCTGGTTGTGCAGATACGGTGCTTATTTCACTGGTGGTAGTTGCCAATCCAACCCTTGTTATCAATAACCCCGCAGCCATTTGTGCGCCACTAACGGCCGATCTTACCAATGCGTCGATTACCAACGGATCTTCGGCCAACCTGGTCTTTACTTATTTTACAGATGCTGCGGCTTCCATCACTTTAAATAACCCGGCTGTTGCCATTGGCGGACGCTATTATATTAAAGGCACTAATACTACCGGTTGCTTCGATATTAAACCGGTTACTATCACTTATTATGCAAAGCCAATTGTAAATGCAGGTGCCGATATAGTTATTTGTGATAAAGATTCTGCCATTTTACTTGCGACTGTAACAAACAATACCGCCCCGGTAACCTACCTGTGGGCGCCAGCCATTGCAGGCGGTATTGCAACCCCAACTGCTTCTGCCACCATTGTAAAACCTTCCGGTACGCAGCGGTATATTGTTACCATAAAAGATTCCTATGGTTGCAACTTTTCAATCTCCGATACCGTTTGGGTAACCATGCAACCTCCCGTACCCGCTTTTGCCGGAAATGATACCAATGTAGTTGCCCGCACACCACACCAATTGCAGGCAAGTGGCGGTGTAAGTTATACCTGGTCTCCCGGCAATTTGCTCAACAACAGGTTTATAGCCAACCCCACAGCAACGTTGTTTAGGGATAGTACCATGCTTACCGTAATTGTACAAGATATTTCGGGTTGCCTTGGGTATGATACGATCTGGATAAGAGCCTTTAATGGTATTAAATATTACGTACCCAATGCATTTTCGCCAAATGGAGATGGGTTGAATGATGTATTCAGGCCTATCCCCGTTGGCATCGCTTCCACCGAATTGTTCAGGATATTTAACCGCTATGGCGAACTGGTTTTTGAAACCAGCCAATGGATGAAAGGTTGGGATGGAAGGTGGAAAGGCAAGGCCCAGCCACTAGGAAACTATATCTGGATACTGAAAGGAAAAGACCGGAATGGAAAGCCAATTGAAATGAAAGGCAATGTAATGCTGATGCGGTAGACGGATTTTAATACGGATTTTGTTAGAACGGGTAATTCTTGTTTTCCCCATTGATAAAAAATGATTACGTAGAAATCGAAATAAGTAAACTGATAAAAATAAAACATGAAAGCAATAAAAATTCCAGGTTATAACCATATACAACCAGTAATGGGAAACAACATTGTTAGGATTGAAGCAAGTAGTAACTACAGTAAAATATATTTAGACAATGGGCATTGGCTTACGGTGGCTAAAGTATTGCATTGGTTTGAAGACAATCTGGAAGATGATTTTTTCTGCCGTATTCACAAAGCCCATATCGTAAACCGGCAGTTTATTTCCACCATATCGGCGGATAACAAAATCCTTACACTCTTAAATGGGCATCAATTAAAAATTAGCCGCCGCCGAAAAAATGAGGTACTGAAAACATTGGCTTGATGGCATCGTCTATTACCGCATACAAATATAGCCTGGTGATATCCCCTATAAAATGAAATCGAATTCACCTGATTCTTTTTTTTGATAACCCATAAGCTTTATTATTGCTGCTACCCTACTGCCAAACCGGACCATGCTGTCCGGCAATCCTATATTTCGCAGAAACAAATCGCCATTGCTCCACTGCTTCCGATCCCTTGTTCATTCGCTTCGTTGCAGCTACCTGGTTGCCGTTTTGCCGTCGTCCGTATGTCTTAAATATAAATCCCCTATCCCGGCACGCCGCTGTTGCGTCTCCGACCAACAGCCTAAGTGCTTACCATAAAAGAGGCTTGCGCTTACTAATTCAATTTGCATGGTGTTTTCAAAATAATTTAATTCAGGAAGAGACATTATATCTATATGCCCAATAAAAGGCATTCAGCAGTAACGAATAAAAAAATTATTCAGTCGAAAGCGTTAGCCTCACATCCACCGCTCACTGTACTGCAAACATAGTCGTTATGTTCCACGGGCGTATTTAAAATTGTCGCAGCTCGGTACAGGGTTGCTAACCTTTTTAAGTGGTTTTTATTAGAAAAGAACCTGAACAAGGTTGGCAAACCTTCCGACAATTTTAACTGCACCCTGTTCCACCAGCAATTGCCGTTGATAATTTATTCCATAAAAATATCAGGCTAATTTTTACCTTCACAAAAAATTAAAACCATGCGAACAAATCACGAAATAGATTACAAGATTTATGGAGAAGAACGTCAGTTTGTAGAAATAGAATTAGACCCCAACGAAACCGCCATTGCAGAAAGCGGTGCCTTTATGATGATGGACAATGGGATTGAAATGCAAACCATTTTTGGTGATGGCAGCCAGCAGCAATCCGGTGGCCTATTGGGCAAACTGATGAGTGCCGGTAAGCGTTTACTGGTGGGCGAAAGTTTATTTATGACCGCTTTTACCAATACCGGGCAAGGTAAAAAGAAAGTAAGTTTCGCTTCCCCATATACAGGCAAGATCATTGTGTTTGATCTGCAGCAATTGGGCGGAAAAATCATTGCACAGAAAGATGCATTTTTATGTGCAGCAAAAGGCGTGAGCATTGGCATTGAATTTCAACGGAAATTAGGCACCGGTATTTTTGGAGGCGAGGGATTCATTATGCAAAAGCTGGAAGGTGATGGTCTTGCCTTTGCACATGCTGGTGGATATATTGTAGAAAGAGATTTATTACCGGGTGAAATTTTAAAAGTAGATACTGGTTGCATAGTTGCCTATACCGCTAGTGTTGATTTTGATATTGAAATGGTAAGAGGGATCAAGAATTTTATGTTTGGTGGCGAAGGCTTGTTCTTTGCTGTACTACGTGGCCCTGGAAAAGTATGGTTACAATCCTTACCCATCAGCCGTCTTGCAGGCCGCATTATGCAATATGGCACCTACAAGCGCAAAGAAGAAGGCAGTATATTGGGCGGAATCGGAAATTTATTGGACGGCAGAGAGTAAGTAATTTACGACGAGCGCCCCGAAGCCCCCGGTGAGTCACCCTTTGGGGGTGACTCACCGGGGGCTTCGGGCATTTAGGAATCCTCATGCACAATATCGGCGGCTAAAATATCCTCTGCAAAATATGGACTGGTAGTACTAATTATGGGTGGGTCACCCCTCAAGGGTGGCTCACCCATAATTGGAACAGTACACAATCTTAAAATAAATCTGGAACTGAAATCTCTTTAATCGTATATTTGCGATATAAGATTAAATAAAATCATGGCCATTCATAAAAAAGAAGCATTTACACAAAAGGAACAAGACCTTGCAGAATTTGCAAAGGCGCTGTCGCATCCGGCAAGGATTGCCATATTGAAAGTGCTGGCACAGCACAACGAATGTATTTGTGGTGAAATAGTAGAGATATTGCCGCTGGCGCAATCCACCGTGTCGCAACATTTAAAGGAATTAAAAAATGCCGGTCTGATTAAGGGAACCGTAGATGGACCACGCAGTTGCTATTGTATTAACTGGAAAGCCTTCGAAAAATTTAACCAGCAGTTTAGCTGGCTGTTCAACAATCTTAAATCGAAGAACGAAAAATCATGTTGTTAATTTATAAAATAAAATGGTATGCAAACAGACAATGAACTAAAAGAAATCGTACGTCAGAAGTACAGCGAGATAGCTTTACAGGATAAGGCAACCAATCAGTCATCCTGCTGCGGAGCCGGTGGCTGCAGCACCGAAGTGTACAATATCATGAGCGATGATTACACTACATTGGATGGCTATAACCCTGATGCAGACTTAGGCTTAGGCTGTGGCCTGCCAACTGAATTTGCCAAAATAAAGGCTGGTGATACCGTCATCGATTTAGGTAGCGGTGCCGGTAATGATTGCTTTGTTGCCAGACGCCACACCGGCGAAAAAGGCAAAGTAATCGGGATCGACTTTACCACCGCAATGATTGATAAGGCAAGAGAAAATGCAGAAAAGCTATCGTTTCACAATGTAGAATTTCGCCAGGGTGATATTGAAAAAATGCCGGTTACTTCCAATATAGCAGATGTAGTGGTAAGTAACTGTGTGTTAAATCTGGTGCCAAACAAAGAAGCAGTTATCAAAGAAATTTACCGGGTTTTAAAACCAGGTGGCCATTTTTCCATCTCAGATATTGTGTTGGAAGGATCCTTGCCATCCAAATGGAAGGAAGTAGCAGAACTGTATGCAGGCTGTGTATCCGGCGCCATTCAAAAGCAGGTGTACCTTGAATTGATTGGAGCAGCAGGATTTAAAAATGTGGTGTTACAAAAAAACAAGCCCATCATTATTCCCGATGATATTTTAGCCAATCATTTAACAGCCGATGAAATACAGGCGTATAAAAATGGCAACACTAAAATTACCAGCATCACCGTATATGCAGAAAAACCATTGGCGGAACAAGCAGCCTGTTGCGAGCCCGGTTGCTGCAATTAAAACTTTTTGATCCACATAACATAAAACATGTCTGCAAATAATTGTGTTCCGGCAACGGATAGAAAGAAATTGAGTTTTCTAGATCGCTACCTGACGCTTTGGATATTTTTAGCAATGGCAGCAGGTGTTGCCATCGGCTATTTGTTTCCGTCGTCTTCATTATTCATCAATTCTTTTTCAACAGGCACCACCAATATTCCGCTGGCCATTGGCTTGATACTGATGATGTATCCGCCCTTTGCAAAAGTAAAATACGACCGGCTGAAGGAAGTATTTAAAAATACCAAAGTGCTGGGCGTTTCTTTATTGCTCAACTGGGTAATTGGTCCGATACTGATGTTTGTACTGGCCATTGTTTTTCTACATGGCTATCCGGAATACATGGTTGGGCTGATATTAATTGGACTGGCCCGTTGCATCGCCATGGTAATTGTATGGAACGAACTGGCCGAAGGCAGCAGGGAATATGCTGCAGGATTGGTAGCCTTAAACAGCATCTTCCAGGTACTTTTATACAGTGTGTATGCGTATGTATTTGTAACCATTCTTCCCCCATTGTTTGGGGTAACGGGTACCGAGGTAAACATCACCATCGGCCAGATAGCTGAAAGCGTTGCCATCTATTTAGGCATCCCATTCGCTGCAGGTGTTGTTAGCCGTTATGGCCTTATCCACTTAAAAGGAATTGATTGGTACGACCAAAAATTCATTCCCGTCATTTCGCCCATCACTTTAATTGCCTTGCTCTTTACCATTGTGATCATGTTTAGTTTAAAAGGCGAATTGATCGTAAGTATTCCTTTTGATGTAATAAGAATTGCCATTCCATTGGTTATCTATTTTATCATCATGTTCCTCGTGAGTTTTTTCATCGGCAAAAAAATGGGAGCGGATTATTCTACCAATGCCTCCATCGCCTTTACGGCAGCCGGCAATAATTTTGAGCTGGCTATAGCCGTAGCCATCGGTGTATTTGGCATCAACAGTGGACAGGCTTTTGCAGGTGTCATCGGCCCTTTGGTAGAAGTACCGGCATTGATTGCCCTTGTAAATGTAGCATTCCGGATCAGGAAAAAATATTATTCAAACGCTGTTAGCTCAACCAATCAATCAACTAACCAATAATGGAAAAAAAGAAACTCTTATTTGTTTGTATCGAAAACAGCAACCGTTCTCAAATGAGCCAGGCATTTGCCAAAATACTCGGAGGCGAAAATGTGGAGGCCTATAGCGCCGGCAGTAAACCAAGCGGCATTGTAAACCCCAAAGCCATCGCTGCCATGCAAGAGCTGGGTTACGATTTAAGTACCCACGACAGCAAAAGCCTGGATGAAGTAAAAGCCTTTGCGCCTTTTGAAGCAGTAGTAACGATGGGCTGCGGAGATGCCTGTCCGTGGATGCCTGCCAAACAATTCATCGACTGGCAAATACCCGACCCCAAACACATGGAGCCGGAGCAATTTAATGAAGTAAGAGATTTTATAAAAGGAAAGGTGAAGGAGTTGATTGAGGGGTTGTGATAAAAGAAAAAGGTTGCTCCATTTAACCGGAACAACCTTTAAAATATAGTAACTATTCAGCCCATAAAAAATGTGGATAACTGACCTTATTGGCTATAGGCAGGCATAAATGGAATAATTGGTTTTCCGTTGATGGCCAAAGCAAGTGCATCCATTATCCCGTAACCATTTTTACGCATGGTATCAATGTAGCTTCTGATGGTAGCAAAAATAACTGCCCCTTCTTTGCTTCTAAAGCAACCAGATATTTTCTGTTTTAGCTTCATCATCCTTACAGCTTGCTCAGCTATATTGTTACCAAAGGGTACAGCAAAATTTTTAATAAATTGAGTGATGTCGTCTTTGTGTTTTGCAAAGCGATCTAATAAATTTTTGGATTTGCTTTTCTTTACCGCACCTCTTTTCCCTGCTTCTTTTTGGGGCAATGGGTGTTCTATATTTCCTTGTGCTATCAAGCTGTCGTAGCGTTGTAAATATTTGTTTTGTTGCGCTTCGGTAAGGTTTGGTAAATCTAGGGCAATGGCATCATCTACTCCTTGTTTCATATCAAGCAATAAAGTTTTCATAAGCATTGCCCATGTACTTTTTTCTTGTTCTTGGCAAAAAGTTAAATCTCGTAGATGGTGTACATTACATAAATAATGTTGGCAATCATAATCCAAATAGCTTTTCCAATAATCGTGCATTAATGCCCCGGTGTATGTTGGCAAAATGCCCATGGCGTCCATGGCTTCTTTTCCTCGTTTTTCGTGTGGGTAGTAATAAGTGCAATCTTCTGTGGTGGCTACATGTAGCCAGTTTCTATTATTTTCGTAGTAGTAGCCTGTTTCATCTGCATGTACTAAGGGTGCCTGTAAAAGATTTTGTTTTAAGGCTTCCATAAAACCAGATAATTGCTGACTACAGTTGTTCGTAAAATTCCCTAAAGAACTCTGGCTTATGCGATGCCCCGTAAGGTCTTCAATCATTTGTACACTTCGTTGAAAAGGCAATAATTGGTATTGAGAAAGGTATACACCTAACTGTTTTATATTGCTACCATATTGTGTGGGTTGGGTTAGCTCTAAAGGAAAAGTACCTCTGTTTTCGCAAGCACAATGAGGGCAACATTTTATTTCGCTTTGGTGCTCTGTTACTTTTATTTGTATAACGGGAATGTCATACACTTGGCGACGTTCAAAACGTTGTGAACCTACGCCACTTATGTCTTTGCCGCAGCCTGTGCAGGTTTTGGCTTTATAAATAACACGGTCGTCTATATGATTACTCATTGGCAAATGGTGACCTTTATGACCAGCTTGTCCTCCAACTTTTTTACCTGTGGCTATTCGTAAACTTTTGGTGCGTACAATGTCGCTTGAGGGTGGTTTACTACTATTGCTACTGTTTTTATTAAGCTTGTCCAACGCTTCTTGCAGCAACTTTTTTAGTTGCACATTTTCTGTACGTAGTGCTAAGACTTCCGTATGTAATAATGATATTTCTGCTGCTGTTATGATAGTTTGCAAAGTTATGTAGTTTGTGGATAACTTCGGTGACCTGAATAGTTAC
>JBGSMI010000424.1:0-5126 GCA_041740215.1 Ferruginibacter sp. | reverse complement strand
TCCCCTTCCTTGTATTGGCTCCACAGTCGTTGAATGTTTTAATATAATACACATAGTTACCAGGATCCAGCGGCGTTCCTTTGTAAGTACCATCCCAACAATCATTTACATTGCCGGAATGGTATACAAGCTTGCCAAAGCGATTGTAAATGGTGATATCGGCAAATTTTACAGTGCCATAGTTTTTTACCCGGAAGCAATCATTGATACCATCTCCATTGGGTGAAAATGCATTGGGAACAAAAAAGGTAGGATCAAATGGTGCTTTAACAAACACTGTGATTGTGTCTTTTCCAATACATTTGGTAACGGCATCTGTACCGGTAACGAGGAATTGTTGTCTTGTACTAATAGTAGCCAATGGATTCGGAATATTGGGATTGTTCAATCCCGTTGCCGGTGACCAAACATAACTATCGGCACCGGTTGCAGAAAGTTGGGCAGCAGAAAAAACACAGTCAATATCACTCAGCTTGGTGGCATTTACAACGGGTAGCTGAAGAATCGCTACGGTAGTTGATAATGTGGTAGAATCTTTACAGGTGTTGTCTTTTATTTTTACCGTGAAGGTTGTGGTGGTTATGGTATTGGTGGTGGGTGCGCTACTGGTGGCATTGTTGACCAATGTAGCCGGGCTCCATAAATAAGAATTGCCACCCCCAGCAGAAAGTGCTGTTGTATTACCGGTGCAGGTTGCCTGGTTGGGTGAGATGGTGAACACCGGTATTGGCCGGATGGCAATTTTTACAGAATCAATTTTACTACAGCTATTGGCGTTGGTTACCGTAAGGAAATAGGTAGTATTGATAGTTGGTTTTGCGACCGGATTTGCAATGGCAGCATTATTCAGCGAAGCAGCAGGCGACCAGGAATAGCCTGTACCGCCGGATGCGAATAATTGAATAGAACCATTGCGGCAGATAACTGAATCAACTGATTTGGTGATTACCGGCAGCGGATTCACCATAATTGTTACAGTATCAGAAGCTGTGCAACCAAAACCATTGGTACCTGCTACAATGTATTGGGTGCTGCCGGCAGGTGTAGCAACAGGGTTCGCAATTCCAATGTTGTTTAAACCGGCAGCAGGAAGCCAGTTGTAGGCAACAGCACCGGAAGTATTGAGTTGAACGGATTTTCCGGCACAGAGCACCGTATCCGCATTTGTTTTAACCTGAGGCGTATCGATGCTGATCCGCACGCTGTCACGCACAATTACAACGGGTGAAAATGAAATATCATCCAGCGCAAAATCATTGCCCTGCACAAGGGTATTTTTGTTAACAATGGCAATGGTCGCAGTTGTATTATTACCGGAGTTCCAGGTAGTGTAAAACTGGTTCCAGGTGCAGGTGGGTAAACTGGCAGTAATTAAAGTGCCTAAAGTGCCACCATTTATGGAGAAGCTTAACTGTGCCGGATTGGGCGGATACAATGCCTGAATCCATGTTGAAAAGGCATAGTTGGTATTGGGGGTAACAGCAACTGTTTGAGTCCATACATTCACATCGGCAACCGGTGCACCATTTACCAGCATCATGTTGCCGGAACCACTTGTATGATCGGGGCAATTACTTAGGCTGGCATTCCATGATTGTGGATTGGGGCCAACAAAATATTCGCCTTCTGTTGTGTTGATACCGGCAAAACCATATTGTGAAGTAAATCCAATATTCCCCTGGCCAAAATCGCCATTGTTGATTAGGTTTGTGCCGGGTACCTCTGCCGTAAAATAATAGGTAATAGGGGCGGGGGAGGAAGTAACCGGATTGGGAGAAAAAGCGTCATCTAAAAAACTGACGGGCGACCAGCAGAAACTTAATGCAGGGATCGTATTGAGTTGTTTGGTGCCATTAATGCAAATCGTTGTATCCCGGGTTGTGATGATATCGGCAGCCAATATTTTTACCGAAATGGTTTTCAAAATGGTATCAACACATGTGCCGTTTGAGATACTGAATGTAACGTCGTAATTACCGGCGTTAGTGTAAACATGTGTAGGGGCTATGTTTCCTGAAATAATGGTGCCATCGCCAAAAGACCAATAAGCGTTCGAAGGCACCAACCCGATGTTAGTGAATTGAACAGAAAGCGGATTGCAGATGTCTTGTTTGTAGGCGAAGTCGAAATTGATGCCGCCTGTTGCTGAAACGATGGTGCTGGTACTGTCCTTACAGCCATTGCTGTCGGTAACAACCAGCCAAACCGTAAAGGTATTGATGGTGTTGTAGGTATGGGTGGCATTTTGTGTATTGGCAAAACTACCATCACCAAAATTCCATTGCCATTGAGTTACCGGGTATTTTGCGGTGTAGGCCAATCCTTTAAAATCAAACTGGTTACAGTTGATGATGCTGTCCTTTATTTTCACAGAGTCGATGTTTAGATTAAATGCAATGATATCAACAGGTAGCGATAAATTGAATAAAGCAACTCCGTTTTCGCCCGGTGTTGAACCATAACTGCTGTTACCAAAATTTATATTTACTCCATTTATCCCACCATTATTTGAAACAATTACATTGGATGGAAGGGTCGCCTGGCTAAGCCAAACTGCTCCTCCAGCACCACCTCCTCCCGGCCCATGTTCGTATTGTGATGCGATCGCCGTGTGGCTTGCGTTTGCACCTTTTCCTCCTTTTGCCTGAATGTCAGTTTGAGAACCAACAAAATTATTAACCATTATTAAAACCGATCCACCTGCACCGCCTCCCGCCATTCCTTCGGAGCAGTTGCCAGTATTACAATCCAGGCCAGGCGTTCCATTTGCAATAATGAGGTTTGCACTTTGCGAAACGATTTTATCAGCATTGACAATGATAATACCTCCGCCCGAACCTCCGATAGAAGAGAAAGCATTAAAACCAGGATTGTCGGCATGGCCTGATCCGCCACCACCTCCCAGGAATATCCTGTTCTGGGAAATAACTGAAAGATTCTTTCCTTCCATTCCACGATTATCTACTGTGGAGGTACAAAAGCTAAATTGATTTCCACCTTTTCCACCCATACCTGCGTTTCCTCCACCTCCGCCGCCAGCGTTAGACTGATTGCCACCGCCGCCCCCGTTTGCCAATGGCCCTTTTCCACTAAGCATATTGTCAGAGATATCCGTAATTCCTTCTCCCTTTTCAGCGCCTTCAATAGCGCTTAAAGAGTAATAATAATCTGGACTATTACAAAGCGAACTATTATTATTCTCATTAACTCCTCTTCCACCCCTGAATCCTTTTCCGCTAACATTTAAAGCTGCATTTAACAAAAGAGAATCCTTTACATTAAATGCAAGCACCCCGCCTTTTGTTCCATCCCATGGAAGGCAGGTTAATTCCGAAGTGACATTTAATTTTTGGTAGTAAGGCACCCGCACAAGCTGTACTTTTCCAACGGCAAAATCATATAACCTTGTGACAATATTTTTTAACTCTATATTATTTCCAGACTTATTTTTTACATAATTAAATTCATAATTTCCGGCATTTCTATAGTTACTGATACTCCCAAACGATATTGTATTGCTACTGTCTATTAATGCACCTTTCATTTGAATAAGTAACACGGTGTCGCCCACATTATATTTGGTAGCATCCATGACAGTAAGTTCATTTTTACAAATGTTTAATGCCAATGCCGGGGTATAATCATTAATAATAATTGGAGTTGGCGCTTTGCACAATGCACTTACTTCTGCAGCATTGATTTCTCTGTCATAAAAACGGATATCATCAATTTTTCCCCTGAAATATTGAGGATCACCAAACCACCAGGAACCTATTTGTACATCGGCATTTGAACATACATTTAATTCAGTGAAAGAAGCGGTGGTTGTTTGAATAAGGAGTCCATTTAAATATATGTTTTGAACCCCATTGTTATAAGTTGCCACAACGCAGTTCCATTGGTCGTTTGTAATTGAGCCCGCTCCTGTGTTTACGTAAGTGCCATTTAGAGGAACACCTGCACAATTGTTTGTAGGTGGATTTACACCGTATAAAACACCGGGAAATAAAGAGAAGTTTATAGCAATTTGAAATTGAGTACCTATGCCAGCAAAATATCCGATTTTTCCCAGTATAGTTTGAAGTCCATTTGATTCTGAATTGAAGTAAAGTGCTATCGAAAATTTCCCCGAGGGATTGATTGTAGGGTTACTTGGAATTTGAATATAGTCATTACTTCCATCAAAAAAATATGCACTATTTGCATTACCAAATCTGTCTGTAGTAAGTATTGGACCATTAATTGGTATTCCATTTACTCCATTGCCGGTTACTTCGTTTGCGTTTCCGGAAAAAGGATAATAGGCAACTAGCCCCTGATTAAGGTTGACCTGAGCAAATCCCACATTGGTAAAAATTAAAAATGCAAAAAGTGTTTTTTTCATGAGTTCGCTGGGTAATTATAGTATGAATATAAGGAGTTTATCCTGTTTGGCGGTTTAAGTATATGAAATATGATTATTATTATTTGACGGGTACCTATAAATTTTAGATCAACTTACAGTTTGTTGAAACTCTTTATAGGCTATCAATTTAAAGTCTGTCGGTAAGATGCTCAAGTATTTCAAAAAAAGTGTACAAAGCGGCCCGTTAATCAATTGTGATGTAATCGTGAATTTTCATGGTTTGTGGGAAAATTTATATGGTATAGGAAAGTTTGCCCACATCCCTTTTATTTGCTTTTGTTTTAACACAATTCAAACTGATACAAGGAAAGCGATCTTTGTAAAAATCAATAAAATATTGCTTATTCGTTTGATGAAATCAACATTTACTTCGTCATTATCGTGCTGTTTAATTTTTGAAGTGTATGGCTGGCGTTTCAATGGAAATAAGTCAAAACTGATTTTTTATAAAAGGCAGACTGGTAATCATAAGAAATTTCAATCTACTCCTTTGTTTTAAATACCTGTGTAATTATAGGGAGAAATTTTTTTTAGTTCATTTTTTACTGTTGCAGAAACTTTTAATGTTGCAATAAACCGATGAATAGCGGTTTTATCAATGGCATTTTTACCCCTTGTTAGTTCTTTCAGTGCCTCATAGGGCTGTGGGTAATTTTCCCTTCGTAAAACAGTTTGTATGGCTTCGGCTACTACTGCCCAGTTGTTATCAAGGTCAGCTTTC